>JAMWBX010000148.1:3103-4232 GCA_023818725.1 Candidatus Omnitrophota bacterium | reverse complement strand
AGGAGCCCACGCCCAGGCCGACGCCGACGGCGACCCGGTGTGGGTCAGCTGCGGGGCGTTCGTGTTCGTGCGTGCGGGGGGGGGCAGGGTCAGAGGGCGCGTCGGCCCGGAGTGCGCGGCGCGGCGTCAATGGGCGGCGCCAGTGCCGCGAAGATCGGATTCAGTCGTTTCACCACGGCGGGCTCGCCGCCGATCATCTGACAATAACCTCGCTCCAGCCCCCAGACGCCGCCGCTGGTGCCCACGTCCGCGTAATGGATGCCCTTGGTTTGAAGCTCCTTGGCACGCCATCTTTCCCATGGGGGAAGGTTTCTTCCACCTGAACCCTGCAATAAGGTTTCCAATTGAGTAGCTACATCAGTTGCTATTGCATAATTTAATAAAAACACCTTGATCTCTGCTTGGGCTACTTCGCTAGTATCTAATTCAGCTATAAGGTTACCGATAATTTCAAGATTTTCTTCAGAAGCAGTTACAATAAGCTTATTCGTTCTAGAATCTCCGACGAGTATAACTTGCCCTCTAACAACATCGATACCTTTTCCAGGCATCTTGCCTTCTTGCCTTGCACGGTCTAGCAATTTCATCATTTCATCTGGTCCGCGCTTACTTAATTTCTGGAACACTCTTGCAGTCTCAACCCCTTGACCGAACATATTATTTAGAAGTTGAGCAAGTGATTCAGCATTTGCATATTTAAGTTGGAAAGTCTTCATCTTTAAAATTTCCAATGGCTCTACATCCAATTGTTTTAGTATCGTAGCGAGACGCCTTATATTGGCAGAGGTATCCGTTACAATCAGTGAATTAGTTGTTGTGTCAGCAAACATGTCAGCATCTTTTGGTACTAGGTTTTTCAGGTTTAGTGACATTTCAGCAGCATCTGCATAGCTAAGTGGCATTATCTGTGTAATTATTTCATCGGAAGATTCTATCAGGTTAGGATCTGAACCTATTTGTACTCTAACCGGGCGCGATTTTGCCTCACTCGTTGGCACAATTACAATGGTTTTATTAACTCGGACTGTTGTGAATCCCAATGTATTAAGGGCTGTTTTTATTGCTTCCATTGCCTCATCAACAGTGACACTTCTAAGGTTGACAATTGTAATTTTCCCTTGTACCTTAT
>JAMWBX010000148.1:0-3093 GCA_023818725.1 Candidatus Omnitrophota bacterium | reverse complement strand
CATCTTGAATATTAGCATTAACAACATTGAAGAAAGAAATTCTTGAAGCTTTTCCATCCCTATCTCGCTCTACTACACTCATTCCCAGCTGATCGCCACCAGGCTTTCCCCCGCCTCCTGGTGGTCCCTGTGGCTGAGGTGGACGTTGTGCTAAGACAAAATCTGTGGTGAATAATATTAGTAAACAAACTACAAGCGTAATGAACAAAAACTTATTACCTGATATTAAAATGTTAAAGAAGCTTTTATTATCAGGTATAAAAAATCTATGGGTCATTTCAGTCTCCTCTGACAAATAAAAATACATTCAAGATAAAAATATTTGATGTTCAGACATGAGTTTGGACATCTGTAAAAATTTCAGAAATTATTAATAATCAAATCTTTGAAAATCCCCCTTTCCCCCTTTTCCAAAGGGGGAATTTATAATTGGCTTTTCCAAAGGAGGAAATCCTCAAAGTTTGCCTTTAAAAAAATGGAAATCGTCTAAATCTCCCTTTGAAAAAAGGAGATCCTCAAAATCCTCCTTTGAAAAAAGGAGATCCTCAAAATCTCCCTTCGAAAAAAGGAGGTCCTCAAAATCTCCCTTCGAAAAAGGGAAATTTAGAGGGATTTTTGTAGGGACAGGTCTTTGACCTGTCCAATGTATATCAACTTAAGGTAAATGCTCTACAGTTGTCATTCCCGCGCAAGCGGGAATCCAGAAAAAATAAGCCTTAAAACCTAGGTTCCTGCTGGAGTTCACCCCTGTGAAAACAGGGGCAGGAATGACATTTTCGTATCGTTTTCGTTAAGTTGATACATATAGGACAAGCCATGACCTATCCCTACTTATTTTTGTATATGCCCTAACTTTTGTCCGAAGCTCAGAAATATATATATTATCTTGATGGTGCCTCAATTATTGCTGGTGCAACTTCCTGTGGAGCTCCTCCTCCCCTGAATCTTTGCATAAACTCGCTTCTTAACTTCTCACGAAGATCAGGATTACTTTGTAGTTCTTCTATGGAAATTCCACGATCTTCTAACATTTTACGCACAAAAGGTGGTATATCATTAGGATTAAAATTCTCACTTGTGATTCTAGTTCCCATCTGACGATTTTCAGACCTTCTTTCACCGCTAGGTTGGCGTTGTTCTCCTCTTTGTTCTCTGAAATCGCGAGGTCCTTTTCTTTCCCCACCTTGGAATCCGAATCCAAGGCTAAGTTTTATTTCTTCACCTGAACGTTCTACTTTAGCTTCCCTTTCACTAATTTCAACAACCTTTGCATCGTCGGCAAAAGTTTCACCAACTGATACATAGAAGCTTCTGTTAGTGCCTATTTGCTCTATTATTGCTTTGGGCTGGGGTTTATTTGTAGTGCTTGATATAACTGCAGTTAATGCATAGGTAGGTTTGGGTGCTTCTGCCCCAGAACCTAGAGGCAAAAAAAGGTTTTTCTTTGTTATAATGTCCATATAACGCTGTAACCCTTTATCCATTGATAAATCTTGTTTTTGACCAGGCTGATTTTGACTCTCTTGCTTAGGGGCTGTAAGTGAATTAATTGTATTTTCCGATCTAAAACCTGCATTACGAATTGCTTTTTCATTTCCTTTTTGTCTTTGTTCTGTATCTTTTACATTTACAAATGGCATTTTATTATCTTGATTCAATTCCCTCTTTCGCGTTCTTCTTTCAGAATCATTTTTTCCAGGTTCTTTTTTACTAGGTTCAGATTCTCTCGACTTTATTGTAAATTTTGAATTATCATCATTTCCAATAAATACTTGAACTTTTTCCCCACCTGTAATATCCTTATCTCCCTCTGAACGTTCTATAAAGATCACATTTCCATCTGAACCTGGTTTTACATTTTCACGGTTTTCCTGACTCCGAACCAAAGAGGGATATATAACAAAAAGGATACATATAGCAATGATAACTGCAATATAATTCTTGCAATACAATATTATCACCATGCCCTTTCGGATAGTATATTTTTAAATTTACACAAATAGTTCAAATATTGCTTTTTTTAGAACTATATGTGTCTTTCTTTTCATGTAATACTGTCGCTGTCATAGAGAGCTCGACACCTAAAAGTGCTTGATTTCTATCTGCAATAGTTATCTGTAAACCATCAACTTTTATCCATTTAGCAGTTGTTTGAAGGTTATAAAGCAGTTTTACTAACTGCGGTAATTGACTCTTAAAGACCATTTTAATAGAATATCGTCCTAAAATACTTTCAAAATCTGTGTTTCTTAATATATCAAGTTTACTAAGGGTCTCAGTAATTTCTATTTTTTTATCTTTTACACGATTATTATATAAAGAAAGTTGTTTTTTTATCTTTTCTGATTCCTTATCATCTTTTATTCCTGCTTCACTTATAATATTATCCATATCTTCATTTGTTAGATTTTTCCCCTTATTTGCTTCTAGATATCTGACCAATGACTCCTTCACTGAGTCAGGTATATTTTTTGGAATCGGTGGAAATGTTATTTTAAAATCGACAGATTCCTCTTTTGTCTTTCCGCTTTGTTCTTCTGTTTTTTCATTATCTGCGCTACTTTTTTCAGAAAGATTGGTTTCGCTCTCATTTGGATTCTTTTTTAAGCTAACTAAATAAATCTGATCGACTATGGATTTTAATGCAATTTGAGTATTTTTAGAAATAGCTGAAGATTTTTTACTTTTTTCTAGTTTGGCATCAAGCTGTTCGATCTCTCTGATCTCAGATTGCGCTGCCAATTGTGCGATATGTTTCATAATAATAGCATCAGCAATTCCTTCTTTAAATGTCAATTCGCCATATCCAGCTTGCTTACTCATAGTGCTTTCAAGTTCTGATAAGATTGGTTCCATCGCTTTAAGTTTTTTTAATAATTGCAGTTTTTCCTGCATCGCACTTATACTAGAGCCTGACTTTGAGCGATCGCCAAAAAATACGGGCCAAAAGATAAAATAAAAGGCTATAATTATGATTATCAGAACACCTATACCCAGAGTAATCCTTTCACGTCCTGTTATTTTTCTCATTCTTTTCAGCTTCCTGTGTTGTTCCTTTGTTCAAGGTGCATATTATTTGCACCTGAAGTATTG
>JAMWBX010000147.1 GCA_023818725.1 Candidatus Omnitrophota bacterium | reverse complement strand
AATGATGGATTTGAAAACATTGAACATATCATGCAGAGTATTAAAAAAAAAGGAGCATCTGGTATTCTTTTTGACCTTGGTTTTTCATCTGAGCAGATTTCTGACCCGGAGGCAGGGTTTGGATTCCGTCAGGATGCTCGGCTTGATATGAGGTTCGATACGAAATCATCTATCAAAGCCATGGATGTCATAAACAGATTTTCAAAAGAAGGCATAAAAAATATTTTGAAAAAATTTGGTGAGATCAGAGATGCTGAAAGAATAGCAGTAGAAATTTGCAGGGAGAGAAAAATCAAGCATTTTGAAACAACAAGAGAACTTGCGGATTTTATTATGCGTCATAGAAAACCCAGAGGTAGAATCCATCCCGCCACGCAGATTTTCCAGGCTTTGAGAATATACGTCAACAAGGAGCTCGATAATCTTATAGCAGGCCTTGAAGGCGCTGTTAAGATCCTTGCCCCAGGGGCCAGAATCGTCGTAATTTCATATCACTCTCTTGAGGATAGGATTGTAAAAAATTTTATGAAGACTAACCCGAAAATTAAAGCTATTACAAAAAAAGTCATTGTTCCTGACTGGCTGGAAAGAAAAGTCAATCCTAGCTCTCGCAGTGCAAAGATGCGAGTTGGGGAGGTACTGGCTTGAGGATCAGAAGAAAGAAACCTGACTGGTTATTGAATATCGCACTGGCGACCGTTTTTCTCTTTTGTTATTTGATTATCTATTGCAAGGCTGTTGCACTGGGCTACAAGGTTTCAGAACTTGAAAAAAATTGCCAGCAGTTGAAAAACTGGAACCAGTATTATAGAAGTCTGATTTTAAGAGAACTTTCTCTTGAGAGGGTTAAGCTTCGCATGGAAAAAAACAATCTCTCTCTTACAATTCCAGAAACATGGAGAATTATTTCATTTGATGATCCTTTAGGCGAAACTGAAAGTAAGGATAAGAATGCGCATGCAGCGGAAAAGTGAGCAAGAAGTATTTTTGAAAAGGGAAAGGTTGATTGAAGGTACCATTTATTTCTGCTTTATAATTCTAATAGGGAGGCTTTTTTTTCTTCAGATAATAATGCATGAAAAATATTCAAAATTAGCAGGCAAAATTCAGTTCATCGAAAACCAGATTCCTGCCCAGAGGGGAGCAATCTATGACAGAAACGGCAACATCCTTGCAATGGATGTTCCTGCAAAGACCCTTTATGTTTATACAAAAATTGTGGAAGATAAAGATAAAATGGCAAAAATTCTCGCATCCATACTGAATATGCCGGCCTCTGAAATCAGGAAAAAACTGGATGAAAGGTATCCAAGAATCAAGAGAAAACTGACCGTTGAGGAATATACCGCTATCGAAAAAGAAAAATTAAAAGGCATTGTCTTTGAAGATGACTATAAAAGGACATATCCTAAAGGAAAACTTGCCTGTCATGTTCTTGGCTTCACAAATGTTGATGGTGTAGGTATTGAAGGTGTTGAGCTGCAGTATAATGATGTGCTTTCTGGGCAAGCGGGTCTCATAGTAATTCCCAGAGATGGCAGAGGAAATTTTTTAAGCTCACTCAGCAGAGTTGTATGTGCTCCTGTGAGGGGCAAAGATATTTATCTCACAATAGATGAAAAGATTCAGCAGATTGTAGAGGAGGAAATAGCGAGATGCTGGGAAGCAAGTAATCCCAAGAAAATAAGTGTTATTGTGATGGATCCTGAAACAGGCGAGATTCTTGCGATGGCGAATAAACCTGATTTTGATCCGAATGACCCGGCCAGATTTCCCGCAGAATTCAGGAAAAACTATGCAGTTACCGATCTTTTTGAGCCCGGTTCCATTTTCAAAATTGTAACAGCTGCAGCAGTTCTTGAAGAAAGGAAGGTTGGACGCAACGAAGTTTTTAATTGTGAGGGTGGAAAATGGTTTATTCGTGGGCATTTTCTTCATGATGCTCATCCATACGGTTTGCTTGATTTTCAGCAGATTATCATCAAGTCAAGCAATATTGGCACGGTCAAATTAGCGATGAGAATTGGAGATCAGGCGCTTTACAGATATATCAAGAAATTTCATTTTGGAGAATTAACAGGTATAGACCTTCCAGGTGAAATAAGGGGCATCCTCAGGCCGGTCGAAAAGTGGTCTGCCTATTCAATTACTGCAATACCCATAGGTCAGGAAGTTGGGGTTACCTGCTTACAGGCAATAAGAGCAATATGTGTGTTTGCCAATGGCGGATATCTTGTTAGACCGCATATTTTGAAAAAAATAGAACCACCTGTTTCTTCAGAATCAAACCTGTCTGTCAGTAATGAGTTAGTTCTTTCTTCCGAGGTTGTCGCAACCTTGAATGAAATTTTGGCAAAAGTTGTAAGCGAAGAGGGGACTGCTTTGAGGGCAAAGATTCATGGATATACAATTTGTGGCAAGACAGGCACAGGTCAGAAGGTTGAAAATGGCGTTTACTCTCACAGCAAATTCACTGCTTCGTTTATTGGTTTTATTCCACTTGAAGATCCAAAGGTAGCGATTCTTGTAAATGTAGACGAGCCAAAGGGTGCTTATTACGGGGGTATTGTTGCTGCACCTGTGTTCAGGGAAATTGCATGGCGTATTATGCAATATATGCAGGTTCCTCCTCAGAACGCCAGCATTGCAATGACAGGTTTAGATCCATATGAAGATAAAAGAACTGATTGACAGCGCGAAAATTTTGAAATCGCAGGAGATTCTGAATCGGGAAGTTACAGGCATCTTTTACGATTCTCGCAAGGTCATACCGGGTAGCGCGTTTGTAGCAATAAAGGGATCATCAGCCGATGGTAACGCTTTTGTCCAGGAAGCAATAGGAAAAGGAGCAATTCTAATTATTACTGAAAAGAAAGATGTTATTCTGCCTGCTGGCGTGGGTCTTGTGGTTGTCGAAAACAGTCGCAAAGCCCTTGCCGAAATGGCTGCGCGTTATTATGGTGATCCTTCAAAGAAAATGAAAATTGTTGGCGTCACAGGCACAAAAGGTAAGACCAGCACATCTATGATCATAAAAAATATATTCGAGAAGGCGTCATTCAAATCCGGACTCATCGGAACAATTCACTATGAAATCGGTCAGCGCATGATCCCATCCGTTAATACAACACCTGAATCAGTTGATATTCAGGCACTGCTTGCCGAGATGCTGGTAAGTGGTTTGACACATGCAGTTATAGAGGTTTCATCTCATGCTTTGGCGCAGGGAAGAATAGAATGTGTTGATTTTGATGCAGGTGTATTTACCAACATTGCTGCTCATGAGCACCTTGATTATCATAAAAATTTTAGCAACTACCTTGATGCAAAGCTGAAGTTTTTCTCCCAATATCTACCTGCTAGCAGCAAAAAGGAAAAATATGCGATCATTAATCTTGATGATGCCTATTCTCAAATTTTCGTAAAAACTGCTAAAAAAGCCGGCTTGAATATTGCCACTTTTGGGTTGTCAAAAAAGGCGCAATATCATCCAGAAAATTTTTATTTTGACCGTTCAGGCATGCGTTTTACCTTAAAAGGGAAAGATTTTGTCAGCCCTCTTTTAGGAATGGGAAATCTTTATAACTGTCTTTCTGCAATTGCCACAGCAAATTGTTTTGGTATAGAGCCAGAGATAATTTCCAGTGCAATTGCAAGTATTGGCTCCATACCAGGAAGAATGGAATTTGTTTGTTCAGGTCAGCCATTCACAGTTGTAGTGGATTATGCTCATACGCATCAGGCACTACATGACCTTCTTAGGACAGTCCGATATTTGAATCCAGAAAGGATTCTTTTAGTTTTTGGTTGCGGAGGCGACAGGGACAGAAGCAAAAGGCCTATAATGGGGAAGATCGCCGCTAAGCTTGCGGACATTGTTTACATTACATCGGATAATCCGCGCAATGAGGATCCTGAAAAAATAATAGCCGACATTTATAGCGGGATAGTATTTTGGCGAAGGAAAAAATGCCGGATTATTCCTGATCGCAGGCAGGCAATAACGAAAGCGCTGGCAGATGCCAGAAAAGGTGATTGGGTCGTCATAGCAGGCAAGGGACATGAGCAGTATCAGATAATAAAAAATGTTTTTTATCCTTTCGATGATAGAAAGATTGTACAGGAAGTGCTTAATGGAACCAGTGTCATTAAAAGAGATAGTTGAATGGACAGCCGGGAATGCATTTAACATCAGGGGAAACACTATTTTTGAAAGCAATTAGGTAAGTTTAAGCGAAAGCTTAACGAAACGAAATTAACATCTAAAAAAA
>JAMWBX010000146.1 GCA_023818725.1 Candidatus Omnitrophota bacterium | reverse complement strand
TGAGGAAAATCTTCATTCGTTCTTCATCCGAGGAGCTATCCTTGATAAGAATGGTTTTTTTGTTTTTGCACAATTTTTCCAAGACCGATACCGGAATAATCACAGATGAAAATTTGCCCCTATCGTAAATTCCAAATGGCATATCAATTCTATCCAGAACTTCTTCAAAAAGAGAAAGCAATCTTTTTTCATCAGGTCTGGGGAAAAAATACGGAGCGCTTATAACAAGAATGTCAACGCCCGCGTCCGCCATCTTC
Source organism: Candidatus Omnitrophota bacterium (assembly GCA_023818725.1). Lineage (GTDB taxonomy): Bacteria > Ratteibacteria > UBA8468 > B48-G9 > DTJG01 > DTJG01. Next base: position 4,037 of record JAMWBX010000146.1, on the reverse strand, counting down.
TTTGCATTCTCTATCATCTCTTCTTTACACGCTCAATATCTTTCCATCAGAAAGTGGAATCGGTGTCAGTGTTTGCCCATAGATTTGTGTACTTTGCGGTTTTGACCATGTCTTTCCATTGTCCCTGCTTATTGAAAAATGATTGGGCAGAGTTTTATTATTTTTCAGGTCCTGCGCCCATGCTACTGCGATGAGCCGTTTATCGGGCATTTCCATTATCTTCGATTCCCAGAAAACAACTTGTTTTTCGTATGCGTCCATAACAATTGAATAATTTTGCCAGCTTCTACCCTGATTATGAGAAATAAGTGCGACTGCCTTCATTCCAAAAGGACAAACACCATTCCATGCTTTCCATGTTGATGTTGGGACAATCCATGTCCCATCAGAAGTTATGACAATCGGACTGCAGAGTTCAAAGCATGGTCCTGTAATTGGAGTATTTAATGGTTGTGGCTTTGAAAATGTTTTTCCCATGTTATAAGAACGAATAATAAAAAATCTCGTTGGCACAAAACCAAGCGTTTCAGGGTTGGTGAGTCCTTCATTTTTATGTCGCGTTCTATCATAGACGCATACCAGAATTGCCAGCTGCCCATCCGGAGTTATTGTTATTCTTGATGCATCAGATGTTAATTTGTTTTTAACCCTGACAGGCAATCTTCTGACGCGCTGCCAGGTTTTTCCATTGTCGGATGAAAAGCCATAGTGTGTGTGAAGGTTAATTGCCTCAAAAGCTTCTCCAAGAGAAAAAACAGCGATTAAATTGCCATTTTGCATTTGAGCAACCGATGGAAAGTATGCGTGGATACTTTTAAGATGTGGCACTGGATTGGAGTACAAAATGCCTGTATCTATGATTTCAATCATGATAAAATTATATGGCATTTGTTAGATTTTTCAAGTTCATCGAGGTGAAAATGTTTATTGATACGCACTGCCATCTTGATTTTGATGATTATGATAAGGATCGCAATGATGTGATCAAAGATGCGATTAATGAAAAAGTCAGGATTATTATTGATCCCGGCATAGATTTTGATTCCAGCAAAAGAGCGATTGAAGTCGCAAAGATCTATGATTGTGTTTATGCAACGATCGGAATACATCCGCATAATGCTTCAAAGACCGACGCGACCAAATTTAATGAGTGCATGAAACTGATTGAAAACAACAAAAAAGTCGTTGGAATAGGCGAAACAGGGCTTGATTTTTATTACCAGAATTCAGACAGGATTTCACAGGTAACACTCTTTCAAAAACATATCCAGTTTGCGAGAGAATTTGATTTGCCTGTTGTTATTCATCAGAGAAACGCAGAGAAAGAAATGGTCGAGATACTTGAAAACACAAAGCGCCCATCAAAGATTGTTTTTCATTGTTTTGGCGGGGACGAGGAATTTTTTCAGTGGGTCAATGAAAATAGTTTTTATGTTTCATTTACAGGGATAATAACCTTTTCTAACGCTATCTCTGTGAAAAAGATTGCTGAAAAAGTGAGATTGGACAGAGTTTTTTTTGAAACAGACGCTCCATATCTTGCCCCTTCCCCTTTTAGAGGCAAAAGAAATGAGCCGCGTTTTGTCAGATTTGTTGTGGAAGAATTCGCAAGGATTAGAAAAATATCAGTTAATGAAGCGGCAAGCATTACAACAGAAAACGCAATGAAATTTTTTAATCTTGTTTACTAGTACGATGTTCAGGTTTAAAAAATGAAAATAAGAATCTTTACATTTGGATGCAAGGTAAATCAGTACGACAGCCAGATGTTTATTGAGTTATTTTCAAAACAGGGTTATGAGATTAGCAGCGACGATTATGACGTAGCGCTGGTAAATACCTGTTGTGTGACGAAGAAGGCAGAAAAGGAAGCGAGAATGCTAATCAGGAAGCTATCCCGCAGGGCAAAAGAGGTCTGGGTTACTGGATGTCTTGCTGAAAAAGTAAATATGTCAAATGAATTTCACGGAGCAAAAATTTTATCGAGAGATTCTCTGTATAAAAAGGCGCACGAACTTGGAATTCACACAATCGAAAAATTCCAGGGACACACCAGGGTTTTTGTAAAGATTGTTGACGGATGTGAAAATTTTTGCAATTATTGTATTGTTCCATTTGTGAGAGGCAGAGTTAGAAGCAGACGCATATCCGAGATTATTCAAGAAGTCAAGGTTCTGGTGGAGAATTCCTACAAAGAGATTGTTTTAACAGGAATTGACCTGGGTAGTTTCGGAAAGGACACAGGAGAAACCTTGATAGATTTGATTGGGCATCTTAATCAGGTTAAAAAGCTTGCACGTTTCAGACTGAGTTCTATAGAGATGTTTCATCTATCGGACACACTAATTAAAGAATTGTTGCTGTCAGATAAGTTTTGTCCTTCGTTTCACATTCCTCTTCAGAGCGGTTCAGATAGAATTCTCAGCTCAATGGGCAGGTCTTATTCCTTCAGCGGATACTTTAACATAATAAAAAAACTGAGGGAATCTTTTGTTAAAGATATAACATTTACCACTGACATTATGATCGGTTTTCCAGGAGAGACAGAGACCGATTTTGAAAAAACAATTGAAGCGATTTTTAGATGTGAATTTTTAAAGGTCCATGTTTTCCCTTTCAGTCTGCACAGCGAGACTAAGGCGGCTTTACTACTTGAAAGAGTTCCAGCACAGGTCGTAAAAGAGAGATTGCAAAAAGCAATTTCTGTTGCGGAAGAAGTTTCCATGGGTGTAAAAAAGAAATTTTTGAGGAAGAGATGCAATGTTCTGGTTGAAGAAAAACTTGATAATTTCTGGTTCGGGTATTCGGAAAATTACATACCTGTTGTTATTTCATCGACTCAACATCTTGCTGGAAAAATGGTAACTATTTGTCCTGCTGAGATAAAAAAAATTGGTAACACAACCTACCTTTTTGCAACTAATTGTGCTGATTTGCTCCTTTAAAAATATGGTTTAGTTTTTCTCCTTTTTTAATGCAATTTTGAAAATCCACCCATCAATCCCCCTTTTTCAAAGGGGAAACTGCTTTTGAAATCCCCCTTAGACCCCTTTTACAAAAATGGAAGAATAATAGAAAGAAAGTTTGACCGGGAGGATTTCAAAGGGCTAAACAAAAAAAACACTGAGGATTTACTATTTGGACATAATTAAGTTAAGTGCTTCTGACCTTGTTCGAATATCTCTCAGGAATATACCTCGCATTGCTGATGTTACAATTTTTGTTCCTGTCTTTTTTACTCCTCTTATGATCATGCACATGTGTTCGGCTTCAATGATAACCATTGCTCCTCGGGGCTGTAATACTTTCATTATTGTATCTGCTATCTGGTTTGTTAGCCTTTCCTGGATCTGAAGCCTTTTTGCATAAACATCTACAAGTCGCGCCAGTTTGCTGATTCCAACAATTCTTTTCCCATCGGGCAGGTATGCGATGTGGGCGCGGCCAAAAAAAGGCAGGAGGTGGTGTTCGCACATTGAGTACAAAGGAATATCTCTCAATAATACCAGCTCGTTGTATTGTTCATGAAAAACCTTCCCGAAAATAGCTTCGGGATCTTCATGAATGCCAGAAAAAATATCAAGATACATCCTTGCAACTCTTTTTGGAGTATCTCGAAGCCCTTTTCTCAATGGGTCTTCACCGATCGCTTCAAGAATCTTTTTGACTGCCTTCTCGATTTCTTTGCTCGATTTGTTTTTGTCCATTATTATCTCCTAAAACAAGGCGGATTTCCTCAGAAGAAAGGGTTTCTTTTTCAAGAAGTTTTTCGACAAGCGCCTTGAGTTTGTTCATGTTATTGCGTATTATTTGCTCTGCTGTTTGAGACGCTTTTTCAAGAATGTTCCTGATCTCATTGTCTATTTCCTTGTTTGTTGCCTCGCTCAAAGTTCTTTGTTGCACCAGATCCCTTCCAAGGAAAACTGCTTCGTGTTCCCTGAAACTCACAGGTCCAAGTTTTTCGCTCATTCCCCATTCACAAACCATCTTCCTTGCTATTTCCGTTGCAATTCTCAGGTCGTTCTCACTACCGGTAA
>JAMWBX010000145.1 GCA_023818725.1 Candidatus Omnitrophota bacterium | reverse complement strand
CAGAAAATTTCAAGAAAAAAATCATTTTTAATTGAAACACGCGCCGGCACATACGAAACGGGCCTGAATTTTCCTGATGTTTACATAAAAATGTTTCTGATAAATAAACCTGAATTTAACAGGACTATGAAAATAGATGAAGAAACATTTCCGGTACACTCATTAAACACAGGGGTTCCGCACGCTGTGATCTTTGTTAATAATGTAGACAATGTTGATGTAAAGAAATACGGACCCATCATAAGAAATCATGAAATTTTTCAACCCGCAGGAACAAATGTTGACTGGGTTCAAATAATGGATGCTCATCATGGAAAAATTCGCACATATGAAAGAGGTGTCGAGGACGAGACTCTTGCCTGTGGAACTGGCATTGTTGCCGGTGTAATTTGTGGTGCAATGCTCGGTAAATTTATCAGCCCTGTGGAAATAATAGCTCGATCCGGAGAAAAACTTAGAGTTTCATTTAAAAAAGACTTTACTGAGATCTTTCTTGAAGGCGGTACAAAACTTGTGTTTGAAGGGCGATGGATTGACAGGTGATAACCGGAAAACTTCCAGTATCCTGCTTTTTCTGTTTTCCATTAATCCTGGGAATTCTTATACAAAGATTCTTTCCTGTTCCTTATAATTGCCTTGTAATAATATTTGTTCTTTCTGGAATTTTCAGCCTAATTTTTTCTTTTGTTTTAAGTAAAATCTCTCACCTGTTTGTTGCTTCTTTCATCACCATTACAGGAATATTTATTGCAGGAAACAGCGGTATCGGTTATACAAAGAAGCTTCCATTTACATATGAAAATATCAAGGCTGTAGTAGGTGCTGTTAAGGATGTGCAGGAAAAAGGCCAGTTTCTTAAGGTAGAACTTGAAAAAACTTTTTTTTCAGACGGAAAGAAATGGTATGACGCTGATTTAAAAATATATGCCATCTTACCTTACAGGCAACGGATCTACCAGCATCAATGGCTTTATCTGAGCCAGATAAATATTAAACAGGCAGAAGAAAGTATCACTGTTAGAGCAAAATCATGGTTTTCGCTCGAACCTTTAACTTTGTTTGAAAAATTTATTTACAAAATTCACACAACAACAGAATCAATTGTGAAAAAATGGTTCATATATCATGGTCAGGAAGCTGCTATTTTTCGTATGATGGTTCTGGGAGACAGGTTTAACCTTCCAGAAATAAAACAGGTTTTTGTAAAAGCAGGGACCTATCATCTTTTAGTTGTTTCAGGACTGCATCTTGGATACCTGGTAATTTTTCTCAGGATCATATTTTTCTTTATAAGAAGGATTGAGCAGGCGCATTATAAAGTTTTCAATTTGCTGTATCTTATGGCTATCATAATCTACTGCGCAATAACAGGATTTAAAACTCCTGTGATAAGGGCAGCATTGATGTTCGGTATATATGTTTTAGCTGAAATCATTGAAAGACCAGTTAACGGCATTGAATCTATTGGCTGGGCTGGTTTTTTGATTTTATTTTACAGGCCAGATGAACTTTTCAGCGCAGGGTTTCAGTTGTCTTTTGCTGCCACAACAGGGATCATTCTTGCTTTGAAAAATATCCCGCAGATAAAAAGAATTCCTCTATGGCTGGATTCAACCATCAGAGCAATTATCGGAGCTCAGATTTTTACAATTCCAGTGCTTTTAGGAAACTTTGGCAGATTTTACCCTTTTAGTCTGATAGCAAACCTTATTCTCGTTCCTGCCGGAGCCATTGCGGTCTTTCTTGGACTAGCTTTTCTTATTTTCGCGTTTTTCCGGCAAATTATCATTTTCTTTTTAACCAAAGCCCTTGCCTTTTTCTGGATTGGCACAAAATTGTTTTCTGAAATTTCGCCAGAGGTATCGTGGTCGCCTGGAATCTTTCTTGTTTTCTGTTTTTATTTCATTATTTTTGCGGTGTTGTTCAGAAATAGATGGAAGGTATTCATCGCTCTTGCGGCAACATCTTTGCTTGCTAATGCGCTGATCACGAAAATTCCCGAGCGCAACTGTCAGATTATCGCAAAATCCGGCCCAAAAACTGAACACGCAATTACAATTTTTCCATGCAAGAAATTTTTGTGCACGATTGAAAAAGAAAATCGCCTTGTTCTCATTGTGTCAGAAAAAGAAGAATCAGGCACATTGAAGAGTGCTATGGAAAATACTAAAGGCAAAAACAAAGATATCGTTTTTTTCTTTACCGGAACTCCCCATGACATAATTTCTCAACTGGAATTTATGTTAAATTATGTTAAGCCATCTACTATACTGGACAATCCCGACATTAAGAAAAATCCTGTTTTTGGATATAGAAAATGCTTTTTCCTCGCTGATGAAAAAATAAAACAGGATTTCTGGAAGTTTCTTGAAACATTTGAGGGATTGCGAGTTGTTTATAATGAGAGGGGCAATCTGGTAATTGAATACAAATCAAAATCAGGCACAGTGATTATTTCAAATTACATCAACGCAACAATATTTGAAGCACTGCCATTTTCACCAACGTATCATACAATTTATGCCACAAGACTTGCTCTTTCAAAAAAACTGCAAGAATATTTAGAGGACTATAAAGTAAAACAGGTTTTATACCAGAAACTCACATACGAGACTGCTGAAGAACCTCTAGCTTTTAAACTGATTGAGATTGATAAAGCTTTTACCATAACCTTCGAATAAATCACGCAGCAACAACTCTGTTTCTACCTTGCTTTTTTGCCTCATACAAAGCCATATCGGCTTTTCTGATCAATTCATCAGCAGTGTTTCCGTCAGAAGGAAACTCAGATATGCCAAAACTTATTGTTAAATCGCCGCCGGGTTGAAATTCTTCGCCTGTAAATTCTACCTCTTCGACCTTCCTTCTTATGTTATCGCATATTTTAAGAGCAATTTCCTTTTTTGTTTCAGGAAAAACCATAATAAATTCCTCTCCACCATATCTCGCAACAATATCTAAACCTTTAATGTTCTGGTGAAGTATCCCGGCGATATCTCTTAAAACCCGGTCGCCTGCAAGATGTCCATTTCTGTCATTGTAAAATTTGAAGTTGTCTATATCGCACATTGCGATTGAAAAACTCAAATTTTTTTCCATAGATTCTTTCCATATTTTCTCTAAACACTGCTGGAAATGCCGCCGATTATAAAGGTGTGTGAGGGGATCTGTTATTGATAGAACCTTTGTCTGTTCCATCAATTCCATATTTTCAAGAATCAGAGAAATTGGGATTGAGATCATTCTCAAAAGAGAAAGGTCTTTTTGAGAAAAATTTCTGTTATTTTTTGAAAAAACGCCAAGCACTCCGGTAATTTCATCCTTTTTACTTTTCAATGGGACAAGAATAAAAGAAGAGATATTTTTTTCCTTTAGAAATCTATATTTCGGGAATGATTCAAGATTGTTTATTAGAATCGGATATGGTTTTGTCGCAATTTCTTCGAATGTTTCAGTAGAAAGATGGATGTTTTCTCCTTTGACATTCTGAAAAAAATGCTGACCAAATAGCTGGACAAGAACTATTTCATTGGAGAAAAAATTGCTGATACCCTGGGTAACCCTATCCAGAGTCTCTTCTATTGAAATATCCTTGCCAAAAATCTCCATCATCTCCACTATGGCAAGGAAAAGGGCTGATTCAACTGCATAGTCATTAATCAAGAGTCTTTGCCTGTCAATTTCTTTTACAAGCGAAGATAGCCTGTCTCTAAAAATTATGTTGCTAACAACTCCAACCACAAGGGCAAAACTTACAACAAGGTCAAAGGCAACAAGATAAAAGAAATTTTCGTATTGTTTTCCGGCAAGAAATGAAAGGTTTAGCCAGACAAGAAAGACCGCCACAAAAAGGAAAATAATACCTCTAAATTTTATTAACAGTACTCTGCTCCACCCCCTTAATCTGCCTGACTATTTGATTGAATTGCTCAGGTCTATTGTAAGCCATCTCAGCAAGCATTTTTCTGTTGAGACTAATACCAAGTTCATTCAAGCCGTGGATGAACCTGTTGTATGAGATCCCGGCTGTTTTGCATGCAGCTGATATTCTTACAATCCAGAGACTTCTAAAGTCTCTTTTCTTCTGCTTTCTATCCCGATAGGCATAGGTAAGGCCCCTTTCAGCAAATTCCTTTGCTCTTTTATACTGTCTCGACCTTCCCTGCCTATACCCTTTTGCAAGTTTAAGAATTTTTTTTCTTCTGTGTCTTCCAGCTGGTTTATTTGTGGCTCTTGGCATTTTGCACTCCTGTGCTATGAGTAAGGTAGCATTTTTTTTACCATCCGCGCTTTCTTGCCTTTCAAAATTTTCGGTTTTTTAAGTCTTCTTTTCCTTTTTGCGTCTTTTT
>JAMWBX010000144.1 GCA_023818725.1 Candidatus Omnitrophota bacterium | reverse complement strand
GAATACCCGCACGAATAAGAATGACGCATGTACAACCGTGTATCGCCGTTGCGGGAGAAAAAATTACACTTAGATTAAAATTTCCCATTCCAAAAGAAATAAGGCAGGATGAAATGATTAAGTTGCAGATCTACGGAGGAAGAAATAATAAGGGAATTTTTCCAGATCTGCACACAACCAATCCACGGAAAGACGGCTATGTTTTTGCAGAAACATCCAGCAGGCTTTTTGTTAAAATTCAAGGTTCAGGCAAAAACTATGGAACTTTTATCATCACCCCAGGAGCTGGCGGAATAAAGGCAGGCGAACATATTTTCATCACATTAAAGAATGCAAAATGTCCGGATAAGCGTTTTTTGAATAAGTTTTTTGTCCTTTACAAAGACGATTTGAGCCCTGCAGAAGGATCCCATAAAGCAGAAAACGTGTGGAATAAAGAAACCCAGAAAAAGATCATCGCCGCAGCACTTATGCATATTATTGGTGGAGATATCCATTCAATCAAAGCCTACGCTCCATCAAATGTTGTGGCAGGAAAGAAGTTTTCTCTTTTGATAAGACCTATAGACCGATTTGCCAATCTCTCATTACAATACCTTAAAAACAGAAATGCCAGGGTGTTTTCAGAATTAATGTAAAGCGCGAAAAAATGCAATCAGGACATGCGACTGAAATAATGTCTATAACCTTAATGTTAATAAACTCGGTGTAATCACGACCGCAAACGAAATGTTGAACTGTTTTTTGTTCTTTCAAGCAAATTCCTTGTCAATATCGCATACGGCTGCCGCTTCAATTTTATTTCGTCAAAGGACAGCCCAGAATAATAGTTGCTCAATGACTTTTTAATTTTATCTTTTTAATCCAGGCCTATTGCCTTTCTCAGTATCAGTATTACATCAGAAATATCTATTTCTCCATCATTGTTCATATCTGAATAAGAATGCGTCTTCGGATCCAGACCTATTGCCTGTCGCAGGCATAGTATAACATCTGTAATATCTATTGAATTATCTCCGTTTATGTCTCCAGATGCCTGTGGCGGATTATGAAAATTACCATAAACCTTATAAGATGTCCCTTCCCATTTTTTCCACAAAACAAGAAAATTATTATCGGTATTGCCTGGAACCGCAACAGGGTTTCTCTTTAATCCAGCGTAAGGTGTAACCAGAACATCGTTTTCGTATTCAGGCCCTGATTCGGTTATTTCCTGCGCATAAATATATTGGCTGTTATAATCATAGTTGCCCTGTTCATCTGATCTGTCTGCCCAGAAAGCAAAGGTTTTCCCGGATAAGGATACGGCCACATTTGCTTTTTCTTCCTGAAACGCGGTCTTTGAAATATAAAAAGGATTTCCCGAAGGTTCGCCATTTGAATCTATGTATCGCGCCAGAACGCGCGCCGGCTCAGAAAGCATATAAGCAACAATAAACTTATTTATCCTAAAGTTATAAGAAACCTTACAATTCGATAAGATGTTGTAATTTGGCGAGGTGGCTATTGTCTTTTCAGCTGACACATTTCCATCACTGCTTACTAACCTTGCCCAGACATATTTCATTGCTAAATAAGTGTAAGCGACAAAAAAGTTGTCGCCCGGTGGGTTATACGCTATTGAGCAATTTCCAGGCCACTGGTTCTTCTGTCCTGTGTCAAACTGTCTTTTGAAATTTCCATCCTTATCAAGCATAATACCGATCCATTTACCGCCATATTTATCTTCGCTGGCAACGACTAGATAGTCGCCATTCGCAGAGTTAACCCCGATTGATGGATATCTATATGGCTGCTCAGAAATCAAGAAAGGAGCACCTGGCTGACGGGTATTGCCGTCAATAAAAATACCGTACAGATGATAATCAGGATTGTTTGGAATATAGTCGCCTCCCATAAACACAACAAGGTATTTATTATTCACCGGATTATACGCGACATCCAGTTTATCCACCCAGTCATTTTCATATACGGTGAATTTGTTTCCTATTTTATAGCCGTTATCGTCAAGAAACTGGCAATAAATATATGATGGAGTCCATACGTCTTTTGATTTTCTTGTTACCACAAGATAGCTTGAACCTCTGGCAATCGCAGGCCAATCGTCATCTGAAAAGGTCTCCAGTTCAGTATCAATCTGAACGAACAATCTGAGCTGCTTTGTGTCTGAAGAAGTATCATCTGAAGCAGAGACAGTGAAATTAAATGTCCCTAATTGAGTGGGTGTTCCTGAAATAATGCCTGTTGCTCCATCTAAAGAAAGTCCCTGCGGTAGATTTCCTTTTGTTATGCGCCAGGTGTATCTGTTACCATTTCCACCGATAGCGCCAATCCTGAAACTATAGATTTTCTCCAGCGCACCGGTTGGCAAATCTTTCTCAGTGGTTATTGTTAGAGGGAAATCAGGGTCAATAGTACCATTGTTAAACAATTTTTGAGCATAGATATTTCCATCAGTCCAGATAGCTATCGCGCCGTCAACATCTGCAACTGCTTTGAATTCACTAAAATTTGAATTATTTACCTGTACTCCGCCATCCTGCCACCAGCCAATTCCATCGTTACCAATTTTTTGCGCATACAGCTTGTCTGACTTTTTCCAGAAGATGTAGTAGTTTCCATCTAAAGAGTTAATAATAGAAGCCGATGTTCCAGCACCTATCAAAACGCCGTTTTCCTGCCAGAGGATATTTCCATTTGAGTCAATTCGCTGAGCATAAATTTCATTAATTCCGTTTCTGGAATCCACCCAGACAACAACCGCACCATTATTACTGTCAGAAATTGCTTGCAAATTGGATTGTTCTTGTGGTGCAGCACAGACAGCTATTCCACCTTCCTGCCATACCATACTTCCCGAAGAATTAACCCTCTGGCTAAAAATATCTCTATTCCCATTTCTGCTGTCGCACCAGAAAGCAATCAATCCGCCAGAACCATCGCTTACAATATCCCATGAGCTAACAATGTTTTTTTATATCATTGTTGAGCAAAGAAACCCTCAACCCACCTAGAGCCCAGTCTGGTCCGCCAGCAAATTTCTGTACCCTTAAAGACCTCCAGCCATAATAGAGGCCATCTCTATCATCTTCCCAGCCAAGTATCGCAACTTGCGGCGAAGTAATTTTTACCACAGGAGAAGCAATAGCAGAACCTTCTCCATCATTCCCGCCTTTTGAGGAAATTGAACCCAGATTTGAAATAATATTACCGCTTTGGCCTATGTGAGTCGCTTTGCCTCTTGGATACCATAATCTGAAGCCGCCATAGCTCCACACTGCAAAAGCGCCTCCCAGTCCATCAGAGCATATTGATTCGTTCCATCCGCTGTCACCACTTTGAAGCAAAACACCAGGGCTTCCCCAGAGTTTGTCTCCATTCCCATTTATACGATTTATCCAGACATTATTGTTTTGAATGCCCCCTCCAGAAGCATCTGTCCAGGAAAAGATAACACCATTGCCTCCATCAACTGTTGCCCTAACAGCGCATTGTCTTTCAAAATCAACATCCTGATAACCTTCAACAATAGCCTTTCCATTGTCCTGCCATTGAATTTCACCTGAAGAATTTATCTTTTGCCCGTAAATATCCTGATATTTCCACGAAAATCCACCAACTTTCCCCCTTCTCTCATCAACCCATAAGATAATAAAATTACCATCACTGGTTCTGACTATCTGCAATTGATTTTGTTCCTCTGGCTGATTACAAATTACAACAGGTAATGAGATATTGTGGGACCAGGGAAAAACCATAGAACAAAAAAAGCCGAAAACATTAAAAACAAAAAGAGCTTTTTTCATTTTTCCTCCCGGTTAGGATTAAACAAGGTAAAGAAAAATGCGATAAATCGACCAGACAAAAAGGTTTTTTAACTATTTTCGGAATGGAATTTTGGCGTAAAAAGAAAGCTATAAATTCAATTCTGATTCTGTAAGAGGTTTTCATTTCATCCCCGGCTTTATATTACCTTGCTATTTTCATATTTGCAAGTCTCAAAGAAAAAAACTATTTCAGCGCTTACTTTCTGTAGGAAATTTCAGCCCAGGGATTTTAAAAGAATCAGATTTTCTCTGTTCCAAGACCCAACCCACGCAAGTCAGCAAGTTTATGTTGTTCTTCAGCCTCGTAAAGCTTCCATATGATTCTCAATCCTTCCAGACTGCTTACTGCATCAGTGAGTGGAGTTTTGCCGTTTACAATACAGTCGACAAAGTGTTTCATCTCCTCAGCGGTAGGCTTGGCATCCTGAACCTCCATCAAAACCTTTTCTCCCTGTCCGGAGGTGATGAAACCTGATTGATGAACTGATGCGCTATGGTGAAGAATTAATTGCCCCTTTTCTC
>JAMWBX010000143.1 GCA_023818725.1 Candidatus Omnitrophota bacterium | reverse complement strand
CGGGAAATTACTTTTTTGGTATGGTTAGATCTATCACCCCGATCATCACCACTACTGACGGAAGGCTATTCTATGATGCTAATTACGAGTTTGAATATGGAACATCAGATGTTTTAAGAGATGGTAAGCATGGCTTTATTTACACAATGGGAGCTCTTGTATCAAGAGCGGTTGCTATTTCTGATCAGTTGAAGCAGGAGGGTATAGAAATTGGTGTTGTCAATTACAGCTGTCCAGTCACAATAGATGAAAATGTTTTGAACATGGGGATCAAGACAGGACTGATTATTTCGTATGAAGATCATGTTGTTGATTCAGGCCTTGGAATGACCATTGCTACCTACATTGCTGAAAAGCAAAAGATTGTTAAATTTCACAGGCTTGGCATAAGAAAATACGGGAGTTCTGGTGCACCCGACGATCTTTATGCAGAGCACAGTCTGGATATTGAGACGGTGAAAGATTTAATTAGAAAATTGTTGAAAGTTTAATCATAGACAATTTATATCCGGGAGGGAGAAATGAAATGCGTAAATCGGGATGTTAACATTAAAAATTGTTCGTGTACATATATTTCCTGCAGTAAGCGAGGTATGTGTTGCGAATGTGTCAGCTATCATAGAAAAAATGGTGAAATTCCAGGATGTTTTTTTCCTCCGGATGCAGAAAAAACCTATGATAGGTCAATTGAAAACTTTATACGCGCCTACAGCAAACGTTAATTAATACCAAAGCCAGAGAAATCGCCATCTTTTCAAAAAACGGGAGACAATATCCTGCCTTTTTATAACGATAAGCGTTTCAATATTCTTTTTTGCTGCTTCGGTGTAGTTGAATGAGCCAGTAATTGCGGTATCCTGGTCTATAATCAAAAATTTGTCATGTATAATATTAACAAAGCAGTCTTTTTTCACTTTAAGAAGATCAATTTTTTTCATAACATTGTATTCATTCGAGAAAGGATTTTGAGATCCCTCAAAGATTCCGTAAACCTTTATTCCTTTTATCCCGCTTCTGCATATTTCTCCACCTATCTCGTCAGAGGTAAAGGTAAACATTACGAATTTCAAAGACTCCTTTGCCTTTTTGATTTCGTTTTTTACTATAGAGACACAGTCAGAAACTGGGGAGAAATAAATTTCTATGGAATCATTTATTAACAATTGCCCTTTTGAAATAATAGAGTTTGACCAGAGGGAAAGAAAATTTTCAGCAAAAAATCTTGCTGTTGTTTGGTCATTAATCAAGAGTATGTTATTTGAGTCCCATTTCATCGAAGATTCAGTAAAGTTTGCTGAACCGACAAAAACATATTTTTCATCTATCACCATAAACTTTGAATGTAGAGCGCAGGACTTTTTTCCCCATTTTTTTACCTGTAGATTTTCTGTAACATTAAAATTTTGATAGGGCAGGAAATTCAGTAAAATTTTTACATCCTTTCCGCTTTTCGACAGTTTTTCAAGTATATCGTAACCCTGTTTCCAGTTAAAGGTGTAACTTGCGATATAGACTGATCTTTTTGCTTGTTGTAATTTTTTAATGATTATCCTGTCAATCTTGTCTGAAGGGGAAAAAAACACTGAAATTTCTGCAGCAAGTGAAAAATATTGCAGTAAGAGAATTAAAGCTGTAATTCCTTTCATAAATTTTTTCACTTTCGATTTTTCCTCATTTTTCAAAGCACATACTTTCACAAAAGTAATAACCTGAAGTAAAATAATATATGACAGAAAAATGATATCAGAAAAGGAGGAAATTTGAAAGCAGCAATATTTCAGGGTCCGGAAAAAATACAGGTTATGGAGTGGAAAAATCCTGTTTGCGGAGACGATGAGATTTTGATGAAGGTTGAATATTGTGCAATATGCGGAACAGATGTTAGAACCTTTTTCCACGGTCATAAGAAGGTTATTCCACCGGCGATTATCGGCCATGAAATAACCGGAGAAGTAGTTGAAATCGGGAAGAATGTTAAAGGTTTGTTAAAAGAGGGAGATAGAATAACACCGGTAACTTCTATTGGTTGTGGGCACTGCAGGCTTTGCAAAAAGGGACTGTACAATCTATGCCATGACACAAAGGCCCTGGGTTATTTTTATTCTGGTGGTTTTGCCGAGTACATGATTATTCCAGAGGCAGCTGTAAAGCAAAAAGCATGGGTTGTTCTTCCTTATAGTATTTCCCTTCTTGAAGCTTCTCTTATCGAACCATTGTCCTGTGTAATAAATGCCCAGAACTACCTGCAGATACAACCAGGGGATGCTGTTGTTATTTATGGGGGCGGGCCGATAGGATTTATGCATGCAGTACTTGCACAAGCATCCGGTGCCGAAAGAATCATAATGCTGGATCCTGCATATGGAAGGCTTGAAAAATTTGCTTCTTTGTTTTCTAATTTAACATTGATAAACCCTCTGGTAGAAAACACTGTTGAGAGAATTAAAAAGATAACCGACGGTTCTGGTGCGGATGTTATAATAACGGCATGTCCTGCAAAGCAGGCGCAGATTGAATCTTTCTCAATAGCAGCGCCCAGAGCGAGGATAAGCTTTTTTGGGGGATTGCCCAAGGATGATTCTGTAATCAGTATCGACAGCAATCTTATTCATTATTATGAATTAAGCGTTTTTGGCGCATTTGCTTCAAACAGGTCTGATTATCAGAAAGCGGTTGATATCATATCTTCTAAAAAAATCGACCCTTCCAGATTTATTACAGAGGTTATCCCGTTGAAAGACATTGAGAGGGGAATAAGAATGGTGAAAGATGGAAGTGGCCTGAAGGTTGTTGTGAAAGTACAGGAGTGAAGCATGGAAAAAATCCTGAAGGATAAGATTACAATTATCACCGGTGCAGGAAGAGGCCTTGGCGAGGCTTTGAGTTATGGATTTGCTGAAGAAGGTGCAATTATATGTCCCTGGGATATTGATGAAGAAAATTTAACCAGGGTTGCTGCCAGACTTGAAAGCATGAAAAGACTCGGGAAAAAAGGAAATGTTGACATTACTGATGAAAAACAGGTGAGCAAAGAAATGGAATTGATTGAATCTGAATTTGGAGGAATAGACATTTTAATAGCAAACGCTGGTATACTTTACTCATATGAAATTACTGAATTTCCTGAGGATCAATGGAGAAAGATAATAGAAGTCAATCTTACGGGTTATTTTATATGCGCTAAATATGCGGCAAGATTGATGAAAAAGAGAGGAAAAGGAGTCATTCTTCAGATAAATTCTAAATCAGGGAAAAAGGGAAGTTACTGGAACTCGGCTTATGCAGCAAGCAAGTTCGGTGGAATAGGGCTTACTCAGAGTATGGCTCTGGATCTAGCGCCTTTTGGCATAAGAGTAAATGCCATATGTCCGGGTAATATTTTTGAAAGTCCGTTGTGGCAGGAAAGTCTATTTCAGCAATACGCAAAAAAATGGAACATTTCCATAGAGGAAGTGAAAAGAAAATATGTTGAACAGGTTCCACTTGGAAGACCATGCACTTACAGGGATGTTGTAAATGTCGCAATTTTTCTTGCCAGTGAAAGGGCTGATTATATGACCGGCCAGGCAATTAACGTGACCGGTGGTCAGGAAATGAGATGAAGCAATCAAGAGATACTGTCTTCCTCAATAAATGCCTTGAACTAGCAAAAAATGGTGCAGGCCTTGTCAGTCCAAATCCAATGGTAGGTGCTGTTGTGGTGAAGGGAAATCACGTTGTAGGATATGGCTGGCACAGAGCTTTTGGTCTTCCTCATGCAGAAGTCGAGGCAATAAAAATGGCAGGAACAAGGGCGAAAAATGCGACACTTTACGTCAATCTTGAGCCCTGTTGCCATTTCGGAAAAACACCCCCATGCACAGATTTGATCATCAAATCCGGCATAAAAAAGGTTGTATTCTGCACTATAGATCCCAATCCTCTGGTTCACGGTAAAAGCGTGGAGATTCTAAAAAATGGTGGGGTTGAAGTAAGATACGGGTTGATTGAATCTGATGCACGAAAATTAAATGCATCTTATTTTACATTCGTGGAGAAAAGGAGACCTTTTATAAGCTTAAAATGGGCAATGAGCATAGATGGCAAAATCGCAGATGCACATGGAATGTCAAAGTGGATTACAACATTTCAGGCGAGAGAGTTTCAAAGGCAACTGCGTTTTGAGTATGATGCAATTCTTACTGGAAGCGGTACTATCCTGAGGGATAATCCTGCTTTAGATTTTTCCGTACCCGGTCGAATAAAAAAGCAACTTTTAAAAAGAAAAAGATTTTACAAGGTAATACTTGATAGTACTTTAAAAATTGCTCCCGATGCAAATGTTTTTTTAAATACAAATGCGAATGTTGTCATTTTCATTG
>JAMWBX010000142.1 GCA_023818725.1 Candidatus Omnitrophota bacterium | reverse complement strand
GATTCCAGCCATGGTCCTTGGTATATCAATGTCGCACAGAGACAAAATAGTGGGCGCAAAATCAACAAAAGAAATTAGGCTATCTGAAACTTTATTTTCAGGAAAATGGCCAGCCCACCTTACAATAAAAGGCACCCTCAAAAGATCCTCGTAATGAAATGCGCCCTTTGCGGCAAGATTGTGCTGTCCAATAAGATGCCCATGGTCTGCTGTGAAAATAACGATTGTGTCTTCTGATAGCCCCAGTGTGTCAAGCTGGTCAATGATCAGCCCGATATATTTATCCATTAAACTAATCATTCCATAATAGGCAGCTGTATCATTTCTAAGGGTTTTCAATAATGGAAGATGTGAATGAAAACCATGAAGACCCATACCTGATTCTCTCCATGACGAAAAATCCGGATTTTCCTTTTGCGTGAGCTGAAAATGAGGAGGATTTTTTTCATGTTCTCCTGGTTTGCCCTCTGGTATTGTTAGATTTTCAGGATCGTACATTGTATCCCAGGGTTCAGGCACAAGGTAAAAAGGGTGTGGATCAAGAAAACTTGCCCACAGGAAAAAATTTTGTCCTTTTCTATGATACTGTTTTAGAAATTTTATTGTCCTTTCTGCAATCCATGCGTCGTAGTGAAATTTTTCAGGGATTGCCCACTTCCATTTTTGCTGATGTTTAACATTGCCAGCAGGCCAGCGGAAATAGTTTCTCCATTCTTTAAATCCTTTTTTCTCCATCCACACAGCATAGTGCTGTCCAACATGAAATTCATCAGTGTGGTTTCTTGCAAGTTCCACTCTCTGAAATCCATAAAAAGGCCCATGAAACTTCTTCCAGAAATCAAGATTCTGCATTAAGGGATTTGATTCTATCGAAGGATACAGGGCTGTATCTTTTAACGGCTGGAAGTGCGCCTTTCCAATGAGTGTTGTCTTGTATCCTGCCTCAGAGAGGTACTTTCCAAGCGTTGGTTCTGTTTCAGGCAGTTTTGTGCCTAAAGCCCAGGCGCCATGCTGGCTTGGGTATTTGCCTGTTATTAAAGATGCCCTTGAAGGTGTGCAGGTTGGATTTGTGCAATAGGCGCGAGTGAATCTTATTCCCTGGCTCGCAAGCTTATCAAGATTAGGGGTTTTTATTTCTGGATTTGTGCAGCCAAGCGTGTTATAGTGCTGCTGGTCAGATGTAATAAAAAGGATATTTGGCTTTTTCTTCAAAACAGCCTCCATTATATAATAATTATTATGAAACAATTTCCCTTGCTTATCAAGCCGACTTCATCAGAGTGCAACTCTGACTGCCTTTACTGTTTTTACAAAAACCTGAGCTTATACAGGGAAAACAAGTTAAAAAGAATGAGCGAAGAAACGCTTCGGACGCTTGTTGAAAAGTATCTGAAAACTGAGCAAGCGCAATATGTTTTTTCCTGGCAGGGAGGAGAGCCCCTTTTGATGGGGCTTGAATTTTATAAAAAGGTCATCTCTTTTCAAGTTGAATTTGCGAGACAGGGTTCTGTTATTGGCAATGGAATACAAAGCAATGGTTATCTTATCAATGACAGTTGGGCTGATTTTTTTTCACAGGCAAAGTTTCTCGTGGGAATAAGTGTTGACGGGCCTGAAGAATTGCACAACAAATTCAGGATTGCGCCTGATGGAACAAATTCTTTCAGTTTGGTAATGAATGCCATAAAATTACTGCACAAACATAATGTTACATTCAACGCTTTGACGGTTGTTAGTTCAGCCAGTGCGGGAAAAGCAAAACAAATTTATCAGTTTCTCAAAGGCATTGGTTCTGATTACCACCAGTATATTCCCTGTGTTGAATACGCCAGAGGTGCAACAAGATTACCATGGACAATAGATGGCAAACAATGGGGACACTTTCTTTGCGACTTATTTGAAATCTGGATTAATGATTCTAATAGGGCTTCAATCAGGCTTTTTGATTCAATCATACTTGTTTTGCTTGGCAGAAATCCAGGCATCTGCCAGATGGGAACAAGCTGCTGCCAGTATTTTGTAATAGAACATAATGGCGATGTTTTCCCCTGCGACTTTTTTGTCAGAGACAGTACTCTGCTTGGAAACATAATGAGCAATGACTGGCAGGATTTTTTTGATTCAAAGATATACAAAAATTTTGGAATAAAAAAATCACTGTGGCATCCTGACTGTGACAGGTGTCAGTTTGTAAAATTCTGCGCAGGCGACTGCCAGAAACACAGGATTTCAAAAATTCATTTACAGAAAGAAAAAAGCGTACTGTGCGAAGGATGGAAAATTTTTTATAAAAAGACAATACCCGAGTTTAAGAAGATTGCAAATTATTTGAGAAGCTCTGCTGAATTACAGATTTGATATGTTTCTAAAATTTTTTTTACCGCTTTTTTCACATTTTCCTGCGCAAAATTTTTCCCTGACTTTAAAGCCTTCTGATATGCCTGTCTTATTTCAGTGCCGATATTAATTTTTGTAATGCCATTTTTAACCGCTTCTTTAATACACTGTGGCGAAATTCCAGAACCTCCGTGTAAAACAAGCGGTATTTTTGCTTTTTCATTTATTTTTGCCAGGTGGTCAATGTCAATCCTTGCAGAGGGCTTTTTTCTGTCTTTTGCCGCGCCTGAAATTGCTCCATGAATTGAGCCAGCGGATACCGAAAGCCAGTCAACAGTTGTCTCTTCAATAAATATTTTCGCTTTTTCCGGCTCAGTAAACCCTATCTTTTTTTCAAAAATCTCCTCATAAGGAGGCAGTTTTTCTTTTTCATGCCCTAAAACAGAGCCAAGTTCTGCTTCAACGCAGACTCCTTTCTGATGCGCCATTTTAACTGTTGTCCGGGTAATTTTTATATTCTGTTCAAACGCAAGTCGTGAGCCATCAATCATAACCGAATCAAAGCCAAGTTCAATTCCTGTTTTTATCAATTTCTGCCAGTCGATGGCCTGATAGTTTTCATCAATCACAGGCACATGATCAAGATGAAGAAAGCAATATCTCAAGTCTGCGTTTTTTTCAAACTCAAGGGCAACTGCTTCGATACTTTTTGCGCCAAAGTTTATTATGTCAGGCCTTGAAACCTCAATAATACCTGTGCAATTGCACTCGCATAGCGCATCAGAAATTGGCTTTAACATGGGTAAATACGCAACATTGAACGCAGGTATCAGTATATGTTTTTTATAAGCAATTTTCATCACATCAGAGATTTTCATAAAAGGATTCAAGATTCACCTCAGCTTGATGATTTTTCCTGTTTCTATGGACTTTTCTCCACCAGCGCATATTGCGATACTTTCCCTTCCAGCAACTCCATCTGCAAGCGGATTTTTTCTCGTAAGACAGCATGAAAGAAAATCTTCGATCAATCCAGGGTCTCCGCCTCCGTGTCCACCTGGCCTGAGTTTTACAGGTATAATCTCCTTTTCTCTGGTGTGTCTGTAAACAATTTCGATGTATGGCTTTCTTTCATCCTTATTGGAAACAATATAGGGGTCTATTCCATACATTCTGCCTTTATCTCCAATAAACCAGAATTCTCTTTTATAATCAGGCGTGAACTGGCTTTCAACAAAAAATGCCTTTACGCCATTTTCATAGGCAATGGTAAGAACTTCGTGGTCATATACATCAATTTCTTTTGCAAAAACGCACTTATCTTCGATCTCCATCTTGATATTTCCTTCTCCATAATCCCACTGCACATTATTTTCAAGCAGCGCCTCAGGACAGGTGTTTTTTATTTCACAGCTCGAGCATCTTTTTGTGTTTGATTTATTTCCGCCAAAGACACTGAGCCCGCCTTCTCCATATACCCTTGTGGCTCTGCTGTTTATGACCCAGTTAAGGATATCAATGGAATGCGTTGCCTTTTGGACCAGAAGTCCTCCGCTGTTTTTCCTCAATCTCCACCATCCATGAAAAAAATACTGAGATCCTGTTGAAACAGAGTCCATAGCTCCAGCCATTATAATTCTTCCAATTTTCTTTTCAACATTGACGATTTCATGCAATTTTTTATAAAAATTGTTGTATCTCAAGACAAAGCCTACACACAGAATTTTTCCTGATTTTTTCTGTTCTCTGATAATATCGTCGCAATCCTTCACAGTAAGTGCAAGGGGTTTTTCGCAGAGAACATCGATACCTTTTTTAAAGGCAGAGATTGCGATTTTTTTGTGGGTGTAGTCAGGGCTTGTGATGATGACTGCATCGAGAGGTAAAACGCTTAACATTTTTTCAGTGTCATCAAAGACAGAACTGTCATCAAGATTTAAGACTTTTTTTCCGAATTCCAGCCTTTTTCTGTCAGGATCAGAAATACCCATTATCCTGACTGAATTTCTTTTTTCTTTCATAAG
>JAMWBX010000141.1 GCA_023818725.1 Candidatus Omnitrophota bacterium | reverse complement strand
TAATCCTTGCTTCTTCAGGATTCTTTGCAAAACACTTGTATGGCTTAAATCCAATGCATTGTTTTTTCTTGATTAGGGTTTCAAGATACGACTGGTCGAATTGCGGGTCTGTCAAAGCGAGAAAAAAAAGATCGTTTTCATCCGCAGAAGAAGCGATATACTCATTTTGTTTTATCAGGTCTGATTGTGTAGAAGGCCATCCTGTGATAAGACCGCTCATTTCTCTGTTTACAAGAATAAGTCGGATATTGCTCAGGATTGATTTAATATCACAGGGTAAATAAATTCTAAGTGGTTCTGGAATTTCACTGGAAAATCCCCAGCTTTGAAATGTGTGGATATGGAAATCAAAAATCTTTTCAGGAATGAAATGGTTAACATCAGACCAGATTTTTCTGTCGACATCTCTTATTTCAACTTTCATTCTGATTCCACTTCAGTTTATAATACAAACTTACAAGTTTTTGTCCGAAAACCTTAAATGCATTCTCCCTTAGAATCATGTGTCTTTTTTTTATCATTTCCAGGGTTTTCAAATTTGCCGAAATTGGATCACCTGGCTCAGGAAAAAATGCCTCAAGCGGTGAAACAATTGTTATCTTTGTTTTAGCGCGCTTTGCTCTTTTGCCAACTGTATCAAGGTCGCCTGTCATAATTTTTCTGTAAAAACTGTCCCTGACAGAATAATCCCCAAAATGCCCATGCACATCAACTGCATTAATCAATCTTATTTTCATTTTTTCCAGTTCAGGTCCAGAAACTCGGGATAATTGTTTTTTAGCCAGTTTCTAAAATCCTCAAGATCCTGTTGTGTGCAAAACGGATACGGTTTTCTGCAGCGAAGCGATGTTTTAAGAAAACCGGCTGCTCTTCCAATTAATCGATCGACAGCGCTGTCTTCGCAACCTTTTTCAAGTACTGGCCTTAAGCCTTCAAAAATAATTTTGCTTATTTTTTCACACCAAAGGTCAAGTTCGGTCCAGTTCTTTTCAAACAGAAGCTTCTGCATATATAAAAGAATAGCAGGATTCAAATAAACAAGTGAACTGCAGGAACCAATTGCTCCATATCTACCAAGTCTTGAAAGAAGATGCTCGCCAACAAAAATATTAAAATTTATGCTCAGTTCCTGTACGGCGATTTCCTTCTCATCGTCCGGAACATTAATTCCTTTAATGTGATAAACAGACGGAACACTTTTGTTGATTTCATTGAGAAGTTTAACAGGTAGATTTTTCTTCATTCTATCGCCAGCGCAATAAATTGAAATCGGGATTTTGCCTGTCGCTTTTGAAACATCATAAAAAAATGAAACCACGCAATCATCAGGAACACTGAGCCAGAAAGGTAATGCCAGCTGAATAGCATCAGCGCCTCTTTCGACTGCGTAAAGCGCTTTTCTAATCACGCCATTTGTATATGTCGAAGTACAGCCAATCATAACAGGCACTCCGGCATTTTTGCACTCTGCTATCGTGGCGTCGGTAATTCTGCAAAATTCCTCAAACTCCTGAGCATAAAATTCTCCTGTCGTGCCTCCGGTATAAACACCTAAAACACCTGCCATACAGCATCTTTCTACATCCTGGCGATACGTTTTTTCATCAAATGATTCGTCCTCATTCCAGGCAACTGGAATCCCTGCCCATATACCTACAAAATTTTCTTTTGTAAGCAATTTGGCCTCCTTTAAAATTTACCATATTCCTCAACAATATTTCTCGTTAATTTTATTCTTTTTTCATCTGCTTTCGGAGGAACCTGGTCTCCTGCTGCTAACATAATTTTGAAACTCTTATTTTTCGTCTCCAGCCAGTTAATGATTGCTCTTTCAAATTTTTTTATATCTGTTTCTGGCAGCCACAAAAAAGGCGGCACCCCGCCAGATAGTATAAAATTTTCGCCGGCTTCCTCTCTGCACTGGTCCGGAGTTAAATCTCCACCAGGAAATGGAGTGAGCGCATCTCCGCAATCAGCGCCTGTGTCCATAATCATCCTGAGCGCGCCTTTTAACCTTCTATCAATATAAACTGCGACCTTCTTCCCTGCATTATGTAATCTTCTAACTGCTTCGCAATAGTATTTCTTCGACCATTTTTCAAAAAAAGATGGGCTCTGAATATCCGAAGAGAAATTATCTCCCATCATTATTATCTCAGCAGGCGATTCACAAAGAAGATCAACCAGTTGCAGGTTATTTTCATTAACAGTTTCAACAAATTCAGTTAGCTGTTGTTCAATATCATACGAGGCATAGATTGTTTTTTCAACACCCATCCATACATTCAGCAACATCCCCATAGCGCTGTAACCAGTTGACATATAGACCACTCCAGTATCACCAACTTCGTTTTTCCATTTATTGTAGCTTTCAAATTCAGGAAGAAACTTCCTTTGCGAAAGTGCATACTGTAGAATTTTTAAATCCTTCTCATTTTTTATTCCCCAATCCACGATGGGCCATGAGTATGATTTTTCTTCCCATACTCTTTGCCTTTTGATTCTTCCATACGGGGTTTCATACTGCCAGACAATTGAAGGTGGACCATTATAATCTTCTTTCCAAACCGCACAGTTCACAGCAGAAGAATATTCAACTTTCCGGCCAACAGAAAGAATTGGAACATAAAATCCGACACCAAATCTTCTGTGAGTTTCAATTAAACCTTTATCTGGTTCATAATAGGACATTGTCAGGTCCCAGGGAAGTTTATAGTGGTGATAATACCAGTGAGAAAGGTCAAGAATACAGGGAACACAGTCAGGTTTTTCCCCTTCAAAAACCGACAGTATTCTTTCCCTCATGTTCATGATTTTAGCCCCATTGAGATCATATTTTGAAAACTTATTTTTATACTCTCAAAAGGATCCATCTGGCAAATGTCCTGTTCAACAACCAGCCACTCTGCTTTTGAATACCTGCAGGCCTCAATGATTTCATTCCAGTTTAGATTGCCTTCTCCGACTTCAAACATTGCCGGGGTGTTATTGATAATTCCCATATCCTTAAAATGGACCACCTTGATTCTATTCTTCAATTTTTTTATCCAGTATGCAGGATCGCCACCGCCGTACTGTATCCAGTAGGTGTCGATTTCAGCCAGCAGCGCTTTACTGTCGCTTTCTTCGTATATTATTTCAAGGCCTGTTTTGCCATCAAACTTTGCCAGCTCAAACGCGTGATTATGATAGCTGAAATCAAAACCTTTTTCGCAAATTCTTCTGCCAATTTCTGTGGCTTCAATAGCAAACTGAGCGTAACCCTGCTTATGACGCATATCCACCGGTAAAGATCCGATTGCGATGTGCGGACATCTCAAAATCTGGTGTTCCTCTATCAACCTATCAAAATCGTTTTTTAATCTATCATAAGAAACATGTGTTGCGCATACATCAAGTCCTGCGTCATCGAGCATCCTGCGCAGTTGTTTTGTATCTAAAGGACCGAGACCTGAAAGCTGGACCGTGTTATATCCTGTTTCTTTTACTTTCTTGAATGTTACAGCCATGTCCTGCGGTGTTTGCACATATTGCCTCAATGTGTAAAGAGTTAACGCTATTTTCATAAAATATCCCCTTTTTATAGATGGATTTTAACAACTATTTTTTTTAACGGGCTACTGCCATCTTCGGTTTGAACGCGTACCTTATGACAATCGTTTGGAAAAAATACAGTGAAAAAACCCTGCCTGACTTTCAGATATATTCCTTCGCCCCTGAATAAAGCATAATCATCCACATCAATATAGTCGGAAATTTGTTCCATATCGCTAATGTGAGCATAGCCCATATATTCTGTGCCCTCAAGAACATACTGGAGATCCATATATTTTCTGTGCGCTTCCCAGACAAGTTTGTCGGGCGGTTGTGTATAATATTGCTGAACAATCACGTATATTTTGCTTCCATCAATCTCGTATCTGCCCTCGGAGATGCTATTTTTTTTCCAATTCAATATAAAATCAAACGCTGGTTGAAACCTTCTGCTGATTTTCTTATAGTTTTCGAAGTTTTCAATTCTGTCTATAATCACGCTTCCTCCATTTTTAATTTCAGATCAATAAGTTTTCCTGTTTTTACATCAAACACCCATCCATGAATTTTCGGATAACCTGTTTTATACCAAGCCCGTTGAACGTGGTCAATTTTAATAATGTTGATACATTGCTCCCTTACATTCAATTCAACCAAGCGGTTAAACCGCTTTTGAACATCTTTAATACTGTCGAGTTCATTTCTATGAAAGCGATAAACATCTCTTAGGGTTTGCAACCAACTGTTTAATTGCCCCATATCACTTGGATTCAACGCAGCCTTTATGCCACCACATTCGTAATGTCCGCAAACAATGATATGCTTTACTTTTAAATGCTCTACAGCATACTGAACAACTGAATTAACATTATTATCG
>JAMWBX010000140.1 GCA_023818725.1 Candidatus Omnitrophota bacterium | reverse complement strand
CAAGACTTCCTGCAAAAACACTGGACCTGCTATATGAATCTGAAGAATCTGTAATTTCAGAACCCAGAATTTTTTTTCTTACAGGAACAGATTCGCCTGTAATCAAAGATTCATCAATATACAGATTGCTGCAGGTAATAAGCTCTCCATCTGCCGGCACCCTGTCTCCTTCCTTCAAAACAACAATATCACCCGGAACAACATCCCTTCCGGAAATTCTTTTTTCCATCCCATCCCTGATTACAATTGCGCGCGGGCTTGAAAGATTTCTTAAGGACCGAAGAGCGTTTTCGCTTTTCCTTTCATTATAAAAGGTTATGCCCATCATTATAAGAACAAAACCCAAAAGCATCTGTGCTTCAAGTTTACTGCCAAGCAAAAGATAAATAATACCGCATCCCACAAGAAGCAAAAACATTGGTTCTCTGATTATGCTTCCGGCAATAATAAAGACACTCCTTTCCCCAGCATATGGCAGTTCATTATGGCCATAGGTTTTCAAAAGTTTATGCGCCTGAGCTTCTGTCAAACCTGAAATATTGTCCATTGGTTTTTGTAAACGAGAATGTTATTTCAACCATTCATCAAGATGAGCTGATACAAACTCATTATCGTTTAAATGGGGATACATTTGGTAAATTCTATCGATTTGTTCTTTCTGCCCCGGAGAAAGCCCTTCATCTTCCTTTAATGTCCAGATACCATCAAGAAAACCCTGTCGTCTCAAAATCTCATGTATCCCGGGGATACAACCTTTGAACCCATTTGCCGCATCAAAAATTGCTGCGTTGCAATCTGTAACTTCAATGCCAAGGGAAAGAATATCAGATGGAATAATACCACCTTGCTCGATCACAAGATGTATTTTGTCAAGGAGTTCAACTGCTTTAAGTGTCCAGAATGCCCAGTGGCCAAGAAGCCCTCCAACAATGCGAAGTGTTCTGTTTCCAAATTTGAATCCTGTCAGAAGGTCAACAACAATGCTGTCGTCGTTGCCGGTGTATAAAGCGATTTCACTGCCGCTATCAGCAATTGCCCTGACAACATCAATTGTGTAATATCTATTAAATGGAGCAATCTTTATTGCAACCACATTTTCAATTTCAGCAAATCTTCTCCAGAAATCATAATTCAAAATTCTGCCACCAACAGCCGGTTGCAGATAAAATCCAAACACCGGAATAATCCGGGCAATTGTTTTAACATGCTGAATCATTTCTTCATTGGTGCTGTTTTTGAAAGCAGACAAACTCAATAGCACAGCATGATATCCCAGCGATTTTGCAATCTGCGCCTCTTCCACTGCCTGCGGTGTTTTTCCGATAACACCTGCAACCCTTATTACTGGCTCATCCAGTCTGTTTTTCTGTTCATAGTCTGAAATCGTTTCTGAACCAAGCTCTAAAACGGGTTTATAAAGCCCAATCTTTTTGTCATGGATCTCAAACTGTGTTGTGTGAACGCCAATAGCAACTCCACCGGCACCTGCAGAAATGTAATAACGTGTTAAAGCCCTCTGTCTTTTCTCATCGAGTTTTCTTCTTGCCGTAAGTGCAAGTGGATGAGCCGGAATTACTGTTCCTTTCTTTATTTTACGAATAATTTTTTCTGAAAGAACATCAGCCATTAATACCTCCCTTTTCTTTCTTCAAAATGAGTGGGTTTGTTAAGGGATCTGCCGCCTATCTCAATCCAGTGGGCAACCCATCTGATTATAGTCTCAATGTCTATATCAGGCTTACCAAAAAGGTCGAAACAAACAGATGCATCAGAAAGATATGCTGTCTCTGCCTCACCACCTTCAAAAACCGGCTCTTTTTTAAAAATTTTCCCAAACTCTACTGCTATCTTACGAACCGAAAGGATCTCAGGGCCGGTGAGATTAAGAATTCGCGGTGGAACTGAACAAATTTTCAAACACTGAAAAATTACGCTGTTTGCCCATCCCTGCCACACGACATTTACATAACCGTTTTCAAGATTTATTGCTTCACCCCTGTAAACCTTGCTTCCAATGTCATAGATCACACCATAGCGTAATTCAACCGCGTAATTGAGCCTTATAATACAGGACTGTATCGAAAATTTTTCCGAAAAATATTCAAAAACCCTTTCTCTTCCAAGACATGATTGGGCATATTCTCCTATCGGCGCGGGCATATCGGTTTCCTTTGAACCTTTTGAACGCACCGAGACAAGTGGATAGACATTACCGGTGGATAGTACGACAATCTTTGAGTTCTTATATCTATTGGCGACAAGCGCAGGAACATAAGAATTCATAGCCCATGTCAGGGGCACATTAAATGTTGTTCCAAACTTCATCCCTGCCATGAAGATTACATTTTCGGCTTCAGGAAGCCCACTCACTGCACCGGCATCAAGTAAGTCACAAACAATTGTTTCTACACCTGATTCTTCAAGATACCCCCTTATCCGCAAATCTGAAAATCTCGCAACACCAATAACTCTTTTCTTCACCCCTGCTAAGTGACATGATCGCTTTATCTGAACA
Source organism: Candidatus Omnitrophota bacterium (assembly GCA_023818725.1). GTDB lineage: Bacteria > Ratteibacteria > UBA8468 > B48-G9 > DTJG01 > DTJG01. Next base: position 1,955 of record JAMWBX010000140.1, on the reverse strand, counting down.
GCAAGAGAGGGGCCCATCTTTCCTGCAACACCAAGTATTACAATATCTCCTTTAAGAGTCCTGGATGTATCAATGGTGCCTTCATATGGCCTTGAAAGAACTTCTTCTAGTTGGTGTTCAGTTTCAATAAACTCTAACTGCCCTCTGTTTTTTCCCATTTGGCTCCTTTTTCTCTAATTTTTACCATATGAACAATAAAGCGTCAAAAACTCTACACTCTTTTATACTACCGAAATCAACAGCGATCTGGATCACTGACAGAGATAAAATGCAGTAGAATTTTTTTTCGTTTTATTCAAAAAAAGATGTGGTGTATACTATGAAAAACAGGAAGGCAAAATGAAATTTACAAGGCCGCAAGATGAAGGGATGAAACTATCTGACCTGATCAAAAGATTTCTGTTCATCTTCTTTTCGGTTCTCATTATCCTTGCAGGTCTTACAACGCTGTTATTCATATCAAGCGCAAGAAACGAACTAACAATAATTGAGAATCAAGAATTAAAAAATATTTCTACAATCTCCAGGCTTGTTATCAAGAATTTTGATACTGCGGTATCTGAAGTCATTTTTCTGGCTGAACTTTCCACTGATTTCATATCAGGCAAAGAAAGCAAGACCAAACTGCTGGAAGCTATTTTTTCCTTTTTGAAAAGCAAAGATTATTATCAAAAAATTGTGCTTGTCGACGCAACCTGTAAAATCCTTATTGAAATCAAGTCAGAGAACCGGGAATTAACACTGACTCATTCAGCAGGGCAAAACATCAAAAACGATCTGAATTTCAAAAAAAACTATGGCAATTGGACGCGGGCATGTATATGTATCTGATTTTCAGCTTGAAGAAGGAATTCCTGTACTCATATTTGGCATACCCGTTGTCGACTATAATAAAAAGAAAACAGCGGCTATTCTTGTCAGCTACAACTGCAAACCTATATATGAGATAGTAAGATGGTCTTTTGAACAATCAGAAGAAAAAAGAACAAAGGGTGCAAAATTCTTTATTGTCAATGGCGAAGGATACTGGATAAAAGGGCAAAGACCGGAGGATGAATTCGGGTTTCTTCATGGCTCAAGAAAAGAAAAAAACTTCAACTATGTTTATCCTGAGGCCTGGAGAAAAATCACAATGGATCAGACCGGCCAGATTTTTACAAAGGATGGACTTTTTACCTTTACAACCTTTTATCCATTAGCGCGTGCAGAAAGAGCAAGCCAGCAGACTGCTTCTGAATTTGAAAATATAGTTACAGGCGATATCAGGAGTTTTGACCGTCTTTGGAAAATTATTTCCTTTGTACCAAGAAACATCTGCACAATTCAATCAGTCACCAGACTTAAGGAGTTTTTAATGTATGACTCAGTTTTGTTGTTATTTTTCATTATCGTTTCCTGGATCATAGCAAGAATTACCTTAAAAAAAGAGTATGCAGAACGGATACTTGAACATATGTCAGTGACAGACCCACTAACAGGCCTATACAACAGGCGAGGCTTTTTCCTTCTGGCAGAACAGCAAATGAAAATAGCTGAAAGAATAAATCAACATATGGCTCTTTTCTATATCGACCTTGACGACTTCAAAAATATTAACGATGTTTTTGGCCATCAAGAAGGAGATATTGCATTAATCAGAACAGCCGAAATCTTAAAAAGTACATTTCGGCAGGCAGATATTATTGGTAGAGTAGGGGGAGATGAGTTTATCACCCTTATTGTGCAGGATTCTCCCGTTGAAGTAGATTCCATTTTACAGCGTGTTGAGGCTGGCTTTAACATTCATAACAGTAAAATCGAAACTTATAAACTCCGGCCAAGTATTGGATTTGCATACTACCAGCCAGGCCAAAAACTCACAATTGATACTTTAATTTCCATTGCTGACAGGATGATGTACGCCAATAAACGGAAAAGGAAAAAATTAACCTGAATATGGCAGTTCAGGATTGCCA
>JAMWBX010000139.1 GCA_023818725.1 Candidatus Omnitrophota bacterium | reverse complement strand
CTTATATCTTATGGTCAGTCCGTACGCCATCCCATGGATGAAAATTGTTCCAGTGTGATTAATAACAAAACCAGCATAGAGTGAACCTAAAAAAACTTTTTCAGAATGTTCTATGGATTGCTTACTTGCCTCAGCAATGTTTTCCTTTATAAGTTTGATGGATTCGCGTGAGAAAATTCGTGTGAGATGGTTTGCTTTTATGGAAAGAAAACCTTCTATTGCGTGGCAGAGAGCATCCATTCCGGTACCTGCAATAAGCGAGCCGGGAAGTGTCCTGAGAACAACAGGGTCACATATAGCCATTTTAGGGATTATTCTTTCAGATGAAACAGTTTTTTTTGTATTTGCCTCATTATCTATGATTACCGCATATCTGGTGACTTCACTTCCACTACCACAGGTTGTTGGAATGGCTATAATTGGAAGAGGTTCGTTATCAAATTTTTCTTCACCAAAATAATCCTGAAGTCTACCTTCGTTTTTTATTAATACAGCAGCAGCTTTAGCAACATCCATTGCGCTACCGCCACCAATTGCAATAAGTACATCGGCATGACACGCTTTTCCGACATCTGCAGCTTTTAAACAATCGTCGACGGAAGGTTCGGGCGTGACCTCTTCAAAAAGGCAAAAATTGAGCCCGCTGTTTTTAAGTAGTTCACAAACTGAATCAAGCAGTCCTGTGGAACGTGCAAATTTTCTGCCTGTGATAACGAGCACTTTTCTACCGAACTTTGCGGCTTCCGGAAGAAAAGTTTTTATGCTTTCCTTGCCAAATATTACCTTTGTTGGAAGAAAAAAATTAATCCGGTTCATATTTTTTCTCCCGTTATCATTTTTTCAAGGCTTATTACTGGAACTGAAGCTGGATAATCTGGAAATGGCCCTTGTCTGGATTTTTTTCTTCTCAATGTTTTCATATTACCATCCACTGGATTGTAAAATTCCCAGAGTTTTCCCGTAGATTTGAAGACAGAATAGACATTTTCGATGCATTTTTTTGCGATGGTTACTGTTAAATCATTAAAGCCATATCTCTGGAGACCGACGCATATCCAGAATGTTTCTGATGGCCACATACAACCACGCCAGAAGTCAAGTTCGAACTTTGGTTCTGAAAATGAGACGGCAGGTATTCCTTTTGCTCCAGCGAATTCTTCAGGATTCTCCAGCAAAGATACCAGTCTCTGAGCATCATCGGCTGATGCAAGGCCGCTTGTGAGCGACCAGAATGATGCTGTTGTTTTTTTTGCGTTCATGCCGGTAAGATCATAGTCACAATAAGCACCAACAATTTCGTCCCAGAAATAACGCGTCATGACTGTTTTTAATTCCTGATACGAAGCTGTAATTTTGCTTTTTTCTTTTTTTCGATTCAGTTTATCGGCAAAGAAGATCATGCTCTCCATATATAAAAGAATCTGGCAACTGAGATCAATACAGGGAAATGGTCCCAGTTCGGTAAAATCCCACCTTGGTGAATGTTCATAACCTGACTCAGGAGAATCTTTTTCGTCCGGAAAACTGTCAAAATACCAGTATAGCCCGATCCTGTCTTTTCTGTTTTCTTCCCACCACTTTAGATTTTTTAAACCTGATTCAAAACAAAAAAGGGCAAATTTTTCATCCCAGTTATTTTCCACAATTTTTTTAGCAATAAAATTCCATACAGGAGGATGGCTGTATTTGTAAATTCTTCCTCTCTCAGTTGAGGGATAAAGAGCGTCTGTTTTGGTCACCACTTTTGCTGCCAGCATTCCGTCATCTTCGTTCATTGATGTTTTTAAATACTGTATAATAAGATGTTTTGCCCGGTCAGGATCGTATTGAGCTATTTCGTGAGCAATTACAGGTGTTTCCCATCCTCCAAGGCCTTTAACAGGGTACAAATTTCCAAAGGAAATCCACTCTCCTTCAAATGGATATTCCGGCTTATGTGTGGCATCGTCGATAATTTTCTTCCAGTATGCTATCATTTCAATCACTTTCATATTCTTATATTTTCCATATACTTTGTTGAATTCAGCTGGCCGGTGTTTGTTAAATTGGTCCGTACTACTGCGATTTTTGTAGCGAAATTTTACTATGAATCATTTTCATTTCCCCTGGGATAAGAACCGAGAATTTTGAGAAACGTACAGTTTCTCTCAAGCTCTTTAAGTGCTTTACGGACATTGGCATCGTCTTTATGCCCCATAAAATCAATAAAAAAGATGTATTCCCATGCTTTCTTCTTTGTTGGTCTGGATTCAATTCTTGTTAAGTTTATTCCATGTTTTTTAAATGGCACAAGCATGTCGTGCAGGGCACCCACTCTATCTTTTACAGAAAACATGACCGATGTTTTATCATCATTAGTTGGCAAAGAATCTGTTCTGCCAATCACAAGAAATCTGGTAACGTTTCCCCTGTAATCTTCTATATTTGATGCTATTATCTTCATTTTATAAAGGATTGCTGCCGCCGAGGAACCTATAGCAGCGGTGCCTGGTTTTTTACTTGCAAGATTCACTGCATATGCAGTACTTTCTGTTTCTATAAGCATAGCAGAGGGCAGATTTTCTTCGATCCATCTTTTACATTGTGCAAAAGCCTGTGGATGGGAATAAACCTTTTTAATTTTTTTTATTGTGGATTCTCTGGAAAGCAAGCAGTGATGAATCTTTATTATGATTTCAGCTGCGATCTTCAGATTACTGTCAACAAACATATCAAGTGTATGGGTAACAATGCCTTCATTGGAATTCTCGACAGGGACGACTCCGTAATCTGCATTTCTTTCCTCGACCTGTCTGAAGACATATTCGATTGTCCTGCACGATGTGTAAATATTTTTTTCTCCAAATTGATGAAGTGCTGCTTGATGTGTAAATGTTCCGGCTGGCCCAAAATATGCTATAGTCAGGGGTTTAAAAAGGGATCTATAAACCTTAAATATCTCATGCATGATACTTTCAACATCCTGATCAGATAACGGACCTCTGTTGAGTTTTCTGATTCTTGTAATAATTTTTCTTTCTCTTGCTGGATCAAATGCCGGCAGTTCACTGTTTTCCTTTATTCTGTAGATATTGCGAACAACTTCCGCTCTCTCGTTAAGAAGCTTCACCAATTCATCATCAATTCTGTCAATCTGTTTTCTAAGTGCCTCAAGTTCTGTTTTATTCATTCCATTTCTCCCAGTTTGAGATGATTTCATTGGGTGTAATTTCAACTCCTGTTTTAACTGCTCCTATTCTTACAGGCAGCACAAATCTACACTTTCCGCATTTTGTTTTTTTGTCAAACAGGATTGATTTTGCTGCCATTTCGGCTGAAACATCACTTCTGGTTGGAAGGCGATACTTTTTTACCAGAAACCTCACATTTTCGTATGTTGAATAGGAACAAATTCCCTTTTTGAAAGCGAAAAACGTTTCACCTACCATTCCAACTGAAACTGATTCGCCATGGTTCAATCTTTTACTGTTTATTTCTATTGCATGCCCGAGGGTGTGCCCGAAATTCAAAATCTCACGAATACCCTTTTCTTCTTTTTCATCCCTTTCAACCACACGTTTTTTAATCATTACGCATTCCGGGACAAGATACCTGAGATAATTTCGAACTTTAGATGCATCTATTTTTTTTAGATAATTGAATAACTTGGAGCTTCTGATGACAGCGCTTTTTATAATCTCAGCCATACCTTGAGATACTTCTCTGTCCGGGAGAGTTTTCAGGGTAGAAAAATCCATTAAAACAAAAAATGGCTGATGGAATGCGCCAACAAGGTTTTTCCCCCATGGCAAATTTATCGCCGTTTTTCCACCGATGGAGGCATCAACCTGTGCAAGCAGTGTTGTTGGGATTGATATAAACCTTATACCCCTTAAGTAGATAGATGATACAAAGCCCGCAAGATCACAAATAACTCCGCCACCAAGGCCGACGATAACATCGGATCTTTCCATATTAAATAGGGAACACTCCTTAAGTAGATTATAAGCAACATTTATCGTTTTGGAGGACTCCCCTGGTTTTATGGTCGATACCTTAATCTTTTTAGCCGCCCCTTTTAATGAGTTAACAACATCTTCTGAAAAAAGCCTGCCAGCATTTTCATCGGTTATTACAATCACTTTCTCACCGCATGGGTGCTTTTTTAGGAGATATCCGAGCATGCTTAAAGGATAGTCCACATAGACAGGACATTGTTCCTTCTTAAGAGAAATAATTATTTTATTCATCTTTATTTATACCCTCATGGGTTAAAAAATTATAACATATTTCGAATTTTGCGGGATAAAACGTTCATTTTTCCAAGATTTGAGTTATAATAAGAGTAAAAGGAAAAATTCGATGATATTCCGTGTGAAAAAAACAAAAGTTTTAAAAGGCATTATTAATATACCAGCAAGTAAGTCACATACAATAAGGGCAGTGGTAATAGCCTCTCTATCATCCGGGAAGTCCAAAATCTTGCGTCCCCTTGAATCTCTTGATACAATTGCGGCT
>JAMWBX010000138.1 GCA_023818725.1 Candidatus Omnitrophota bacterium | reverse complement strand
TCTGGTTGTAGCATAGTAATGCCAAAAAATATTCCGCAAAAGCTTGCAGAAGTGGCTTCATATAAACTTTGTATGGATGTTTCTGACCGCGTTTATGGCGCTGGGATTTTCAGTGATGCAGATGTTTTTGATATCATTCAGGAAATGCTGGTTATTACAGAAAAAAAATATAATGTGGGAATGCATATGATAAGTCCGATGGCGTTCGATCCGTTTTTACTTGAAATGGCAATAAGATATATCCCAAAGAAAGCGGATTTTTCGGTCGGGAATATGCCAATGAGCGGCGCAACAAGTCCGGTTGATTTTTTTGGAGCGCTTGTCCAATCCTGCGCTGAAGTGCTTGGTGGGTCTGCAATTTTAAAGATTATTGCACCTGAATCTGATATCAGCTTTACATTCTTCATTTATCCCTTTGATATGAGGTATGGAACAATAGTGTATGGCGGTCCTGACTTCATCAAAGGAAACCTTATCCTTAATCAGGTTGCCCGGTTTTATGGAACAACAGTAATGGCAAAGGCTTTCAACACGATGGCGAAATTTCCTGACGATGCTCAGGTAGGGATAAACCTGACTGGCTGTGTTTTGCTGATGCTTTGCGGTTTGAAAAAATTTGGCTGGTCCGGAACCTGCTGTATTGATGAAATCGGATCCATTGAAAAGGTTATAATTGATTACGAGATATTCAAAATGGCAAAGCATATCACTGATGGATTGGAGATTGAACCATACGATGTTGCCGGTGTTGTTCAAGAGTGTTTGAATGATGGCTTTCTTGTTCACAGAACAACAGTGGAAAATTTCAGAAAACAATTTTTTGAATCCGAAATTTTTTCAAACGAAACTTTCAGCAGCTGGGACTCTGGCGGAAGGAAAAGACTGGTGGATAAGACAAGGGAAAAAGCATTGAAACTTTTGAAACAGCATAATTTTGAAAGAGATAAAAACCAGCAGAAGGAACTTGATAGAATCTGGGAAAAAGCAAAAAAACTTTTCTCGTCATAATTTAAAAACAGCAGGATATGCCATTGGCCTTACTGGGTAAAATTTTTAAAAAAATGCTCAAAGAAAAGTTCACTATTAACTTCTGATGCGACAAAAATATCGCTCCTTTCATCTTCGATAATTCCTGTCTCGCCTATCTGATTGACAAAAACACTGCCTTTTTTGAAATTGCATAAATTTTTATCAAAAAGAATGGCTGCGGCAAGCGGATCATGAAAGGTAACGACATCCCTGTTTCTGAACCATATCTCAGCAAAATTTAATACCTCTCTCAATAAATAGTTTCTACTGAATCTTTCGATAAATTCTTTTTTTTTCATTTTTACTTTCGTTGTGACATCAAGCCCGCACACATACATTTCTTTTGCACCTGATGAAAACACAGTATGCGCGGCATATGGGTCGCAGGAAATATTCCATTCCGCTTTCTTATTCTCTCCGAAGAACATCCCACCCATAATATACATTGACTTTAACAGCAATGGCAATTCAGGATCTATCTTGAAAAGAATCCCGATATTTGTGAGAGGTCCAATGGTTATAAGGTTAATCTGGCGCGGATTTTCTCTTATCTGGTCTCTTATAAAATTAAACCATTCCCTGTCACAGGATTTTTTATAAGATATTTTTTCAAGGTACTCGTATTGCTGGGCGATTTTTTGTTTCTGGGTTCCTATTAAAGGTTCAGTCAATCCGCAAAATACAGGTACATTTTCCCCTGCTTTTTCACATAGATAACTTGCTATCGCTGCTCGCTTTTCACTTTCTCCGCTTACGGTTGTGATTCCCAAAAGCTCACAACTTTTCTGCGCTAAAAGATAGGCAAGGCAAATTGCATCATCGATGTCACTTCCAATGTCTGTGTCAAGAATCACTTTTTCTTTCATAAATCTCCTTAATTTTTTGATTGAAAACATTAAAAGTTTTTTCATCAAACAGAACAAATCTTATTTTTTCTATGAATTTTATCTGAGGTATTGTTTCAATAACCGTTTTCATTGAAACTTCAGCTGCTTGTTCAACAGGGTATCCAAAAACGCCGGTGGAAATCGCTGGAAATGCGATTGATTTTACCTTGTTTTTATCGGCAATTATGAGTGAATTTTTAAAACACATCGCAAGTTTCTCTGCTGGATTTTTTTCTTCTGAATAAACAGGGCCCACAGTATGGATAACAAACTTATTAGGCAGATTATAGGCACCTGTAATTACCGCCTGACCTGTTTCAATTGGTGCATACTTTTTGCACTCCTGATAAAGCAAGGGACCTGCCCTGCGATGGATTGCGCCGGAAATTCCGCCTCCAGGAGCAAGAAACCTATTGGCCGCATTGACAATGGCATCAATATCTGGTTGAGAAGTTATATCGCCCTTTACGCATTCCAGTTCAATATTTTTGATTTTTACCATTGGTTCCTCCTTGATTCATAAAATATTATACAACATTAAATCCATAAGGACTGCGATAAAAAAAATTGCCGCGGCTGTGATACTAAGTTTTTCTCCGGAAGTTGTCGCCTATTGACAAAAAAAAATTAGATATGTATAATTACATATGGAATAAGACAGGGACCTGCGTATAGAACATAAATTATGAATCTAAAAGAAGTCACGCTGAAGGAAATAAGTAAAAGAGCGCAAGTTGCTGTTTCCACAGTCTCCGCGATAATAAACAATTCTCCATGCTGCTTTGCAGGCGAAAAAACAAAAAACAAGGTACTAAAAATTGCTGAAGAACTTGGTTATTATCCAAATCTTTTATACAGAGGCCTGAGAAATAAAATCACAAATACCATAGGAATCATAATCCCGCACCTTTATTATTCCCGCATGACAGTTGATATAGAGACTGTGGAATCCGCTTTATGGAACAACGGGTATCATTTATTTATTGGCTATACAAAGGATGATATTAAAAAAGAAAGCGCGCTGATAAAAGATTTTTTGGGCAGGAGGGTTGATGGAATAATTTTTGTTGTTGGTAATGAGAACGGGGTAAGCAGGGAGATTAAAAAGATTGTGGGGAAAAATTTTCCATTCATAGCCATAGGAAAGTTTAAAAACCTTCAGACAGATTTTATTTCGACAGATTATTTCAAAGGTGGATATATGGCGGCAGAGCACTTATATGAAAAGGGGTACAGAAAAACTGCCGTATTATTCTGGAAGCAGGATGATAGCAATTTAGGTCTTGAGGAGAGAAAGAATGGATTTTTAAAATTTGCAGAGGAAAAAGGGCTTGAGGTTGAGCAGCATTATATGGAGAAAGGTTTTTCTGGCGTTGAAAATCTTATAGAAGAAAGCGAAAGGATAGGGATGAAGATATTGAAGAATAAAAACAGGCCTGACGCGATATTTGCGGCAAATGATGAGGTTGCGGTTGGGCTGGTAAAAAGCGCATTAAGGCTTGGTATAAAGATGCCGCAAGAACTCGGGATTATTGGTTTTGACAATTCTTTATCCTCGATTATATCGCCTGTTCCGATAACGACTATCAGGCAGAAAAATGATGTAGTTGCGAACAAGGCGGCAGAAGCCATAATAAAGAAGATTGAAGGAAAAGAAAAGATTAAACAATTTATAGAGCCGGAGTTAGTGGTAAGGAAATCGACAGGGTCCAGGCCGGAAAGTAAATTAGAGGGCAGTTCCTCGGGCCTGATGATATAGAGAAAAAAAGATAAAATGAGGAGGAAAAAGATGAAAAAGAAAGGATTTACTTTAATAGAGTTGCTTGTTGTGATAGCGATCATTGCGATTTTAGCGGCAATGCTGTTGCCTGCATTTTCAAAGGCAAGGGAACAGGCGAGAAAGGCTGTGTGTATGAACAATATGAAACAGCTGGCTCTTTCACTTCTTATGTATGCAGAGGATTATGACGAGTGGTTTCCTTGCGTGCACTGGGGAGAATCCCATTACTTTATGTTTGGTGGATATAATGGCTGGAGCCAATTTGAAACTCCTACCAGGATTTCATTACGGCCATACATAAGCAACCCTTACATTCTATGTTGCCCATCTGCTGACCCAAAATGGAAGAATAATCCCAATTATGGCTTTGCTGCAGTTTTATCATACTGGAAAAATCCCACTACCACTACCAGGGTTTATTATACCAGTTACAACCTGATTGCAGGTTACGGAACCTACTCACCAACATCCGATGCTTCGTTTTTTGGCCGTATTTTATATCACGGTTCAACCAAATCTTATCCAAGGGCGCCAGTTCCAAATAAAAAATTCTGTGGAAAGACAATATCACATTATAACCAGTTCAGAGATTATCACGGTCCAATATATGTAGACACAGCGGATAAACAGCCGATGATTATAGACATATTTTTTATACCGAATGGAAGCTTTTATACTATTGGAGTTGGTTATGTAAGAAACAATCATGCGGATGGAGAAAATATAGTATATGTTGATGGTCATGCTGAGTGGAAATCAACCAGCCAGCTGTCGATACCGCGATATAGAACTTATTATGGCAATGCCCGCTGGTAA
>JAMWBX010000137.1 GCA_023818725.1 Candidatus Omnitrophota bacterium | reverse complement strand
AATCAAGAACAATCGTTGCCCAGTCTCCTGAAATTTCCGCCCATGGAGAATACTTGTCCTGTTTTATTCTCAGCCTTGCATAGTTTTCTCCACCTCGGGGAATCGCTGAATAACTGACATACCATGGGGAGTGATGGATAAATGTTTTTAAATAAGCATAAACAGAATCAGCAGAAAATACCTTAAACCTCACATAGATATTTTCAGGATTCTTTTTTTGTTGAGAGAAACTCAATGAAGATAAAACAAACAAAGATAAAAAAGCGATCCAAGTGAATTTTTTCATTTGATTTGCCCTCTCCAGTTTTGCCTACTGAACATTCAATGTAATTTCCTTTTCTTCCTCGTAGGTTATTTTATATTTAACAAGTCGCGCGAGGCCTGGCTCAGTGTTTTTACTGCTTATCGGTTCACCATCTTCAATAACATATAAGAATTTTCCATCAGGGCTGACTGCTGCATCCTTTGGCGCTACAAACTCGATCTTTGAAGCATCATTTCCAGGAGAACCAAACTGTTTAACAAAATCAAAGCCAAATCCATTATCAGCAAGTTTTATAATCCTGACAGGGTCTCTCTGAACAAGATAAATTCCATATTCGCCATCAAATGCAACCCCGTATACATTTGCCATTGCTTCTTGGGTCCTCTTAATCGGATCTTTAATGGCTGTTATCCCATCGGCAATCTCGACTGATGTATCCTTATCGAGCCATTTTGTTATGCCATTTCTGTTGGTATAATAAGCGTTAGCAAGATAGATTGCCCTTTTTCCATCAGTATCACCTGATTCGCCAGGTGTTCCGCCTTTTGAACGCCACAGACCTCCTTCCATTCCCTGTTTTCTCCTGTCAAATGCAGCAAAATAGGTGTATCCAGGGCAGGAAGCATAAAGCCGATAATCTCCATTAAGCCCTATCCAGTTTGGCCAGCCAAGACCGCCTTTTGTCTTTTCCCAGCCAGCATCACTACCAAAAAATCCTCCTATATAATAAATTTGCTGTCCTGTTTTTCCGTCGTAAACAAGAACGCTGTGACCTGCAGTTGCATAAATTTTGTTACCATCTCCATCAACTGCAATATTATTCCAGCATCCCGAAGAAGATCCTGTTATCCTGTTTTTCCCTGCGATGTCATTTGCAGGGCTTCCATCAGGATTAAACTTATGTATAATTCCTGCCCCATAATCAAGAACATAAACATTGCCTTTTTTATCAACCCTTACATTTCTTGGGCTTATAAATGTGTCATCTCCTCCGATTACACCGTTTTTACCAAAACTGTTATCAAGAACAAGCTTTAATCCGGTTCTTATTTTGACAGTGTATTTTCCGGCAGATACCTGTTTACCATCAACATCTCTAAGATTCCATGGAATTTTAAAAAGAGTTTCAGTTGTGCACTTCTCATGAAGTGTGCGGATGTATTTGCCATCAGCATCATAAACCTTGATGGAAATATCAACCGGCTGTGGATTGTTCACAGTAAAAACAAAGATATCTCCTGATTTTACTGCAACAGAAGTTTTTTCTGGCGTGCACGTGACCTGCGCAAAACCAACTGCTACACCTGCCATAAAAAACCAAGCAAGAATTTTTCTTACCGTTTTGCCCACCCTTCTTAGAAATTTAAGTAAGTCGTTTGAAGCCCTGCTGCGCAACAGGGCCTTTCAACATTTCTTTTATTTTACCTTTTTCTATAGCCTCTTTCATTATGTCAAAAACTTCCCTGGCTACAGAAAGGTACTCATTTATCTGTTTTTCTTTGTGGCTGTAAGAAATATATACGCTATCTTTTGCAAGAAATCCCCTTTTCAGCATCTCTTGAGTAAAAAGTGTTGTAAGTTCTCGAGAGTTCTCATAATCAAAAGAAAACTTTGGAAGTGGTGGTATGCCTGAAATTTTTATTTTTAATCCTGTTTGTTCGGATGTTCTTCCAACCATCCATTATCTTTTTTCCCATCTTCATAAGATACTCTGGCACATTCTTTTGTTTCATTTTTTTAATTGTTGCTATCGCCGCTGCAGGCCCTATCCTTTCAGTCCAGTATGTGCTGCTTATGAAACTTTCTTCTGCTTTTTCCATTATTTCAGATCTTCCCACAATGGCAGCCATAGGATAGCCATTGCTTATTGCCTTGGCATATACAACAATATCAGGTTCAACATTGAAAAGTTTATATGCGCCACCAATTCTCATTCTGAATCCGCTTGTTATCTCATCAAATACAAGCACTGCCTTACACCTATCAGCAATTGCGCGCACCTTTTCAAGAAATCCATTCTCAGGGTAATTGCTTCTTAATGGTTCCATAACTATGACGCCTATATCATGACTTTCGGTTATCTTTTCGAGTTCGCTGATATTGTTATATGTAAATGGGAAAGCCGTTTTAGCAAGGCCCCTTGGCACTCCAAGCGGCTCAAGTCCTGGCAGTAGATGCCCATCGAGGTTTCTGTCATCTGAAAGGTTTGCAGAAAGATACCAGTCATGCCATCCATGATAACCACAGAAAGCAATCTTGTCTCTGCCTGAAAATGCTCGCGCAATTCTGATGGCAACAGCCATCGCCTCTCCGCCTGTTCTTGCATACCGTACCTTACCAGCCCACTCATCTATCTCCAGAAGAAGTTTTGCAAGTTTAACCTCCTCAGGACTGTTTAAGGTGCACATATTTCCCGTGTCTATGACACTTTTAACTGTCTTATTAACATCCGGGTCTGCATATCCCAGAATACAACTTCCAACACCCATTATGGTGAAGTCAAGATATTTATTCCCATCAAGATCCTGTACCTCTATACCTTTTGCCTTGCTGAAATATGAAGGCCATTGTTCCGGAAGAAAAAGCTCTGCTTTTTTTGAAAGAAGCTGCGTTCCCATGGGTATAATTTTTTTTGCTTCTTTCCACAGCGCCTGTCCTTTTTTGCATTTCATATATTGCCCCCGCAAATCCTTTCTGAAAAATACAAAATTCTAAACTTTCTTAAAAATATTATCATGAAAATATCTGATAAGTTTTTCTCTCTTTTCTCCTTGAAGTGGCGATTTGAAATTACTTACTATTTCTTCAACCTTATTATGCGCTTTTTCCAGCATCAAACTAGCCTCATCAGCAGTAGTAAATAGTTCGCTGTGGAAAAATTCACCGCTGCGGAGATTTTTAAGCGTAAGGCTGTCAGTTAGAAAATCCCCACCAGGACCCGCATTTTTTATACTTTCTACGGATTCTTCCAGGTCATCAAAACTAACACCCTTTGAAAGATATTTTGCCACCTCAAGCCAGCCAGTATGTATGATCATCATTTCTGCCGACATCCCTATGGCATTATAACAGGAACCAATGCCCTGCATCATATTTGCTCCTGACATATATGCCGCAAGCATAAAAAGTACCCCCTCTGCGCCGCTCTGGCCGTCAAAACGATATCCCATAGTTCCACCGCACTCAACGCCAAATGTCAGGCCATATCTTTTCGCCAAACTTCCCACAACCATTTTCTCAAGAACCTTTTCCATTGTGTAATAAAGATCACAGCCTGTTTTTACATTCATCACAGAGGACCCGAAAGCATATCTAAACGGTATTTTTGGTTTCAATAGCTGAGAAATCGCTAACAGAAATATGGTCTCAACATTCGCCTGAATAAATGTCCCTATTTTGCTATAAGGAGATGTCATACCTGCCATAGGGCATGTGGTTGGAACCATTGGTATATTTTTTTTGCAAGCATCAATAAGGACTTCCGCATTCCAGCGGCCCAATCTAAGAGGAGTTATCGGGGTTACTGCTACAGTCATTATATTTCTTTCTGCTGGAATACCTTCTTTTAATATCTCTGCTATCTGCATAAAAATTCTGTACTGTTCAAGAGAACCAGGTATAAATGAAATGTGCTTGTTCTGATGAAGAAGATGTTCTAATAATGCATGCCAGCTTGAAGTCTCATCAGAAAAATCCGTTACAGGAAAATCCATTCTACTCATTGATATTACTTCAGGTAAACTCTGTCCCACCATTGTGTTTCTTCTTATATCTTCAAGGGATGGCCTTCGGGGAAGTTGAGTTTCATAATCAATAATCCATGGATCTGTTACTATCGCCATACAATAGCGGTTATCGCCACCTACTTTATATTCATTTCCGTTCAGATCAGATATTTTGTATTCTGAAGGACATAAACTTATAAGCTCCCTGAGCAATTCTCTGGGAATTTTTATTGTGGATTTAATTTCGTCTACAATTGCCCCGCATTTCTTTGACGCTTTCAGTATTTCATCGCTCTCAACAACAAATCCAACCTTTTCCAGAATTTCTTCTGTTTTTTCTACTATCAAGTCTACCTGGGATTCACTTAATATATTCATATCTCCTCCGCTTATGAATTAATTTAACAGGTCTCATTTTTACTCGTATCTTTAAACCTTATTGAATACAAATCAGCATCCTTCATTGTGAATTTCAATCTCACGGGTTTTCCCTTTATTTTACTTAAATCTTGCCCTGTTTTCC
>JAMWBX010000136.1 GCA_023818725.1 Candidatus Omnitrophota bacterium | reverse complement strand
GGGCGAAAATATAGAGATTGATAATCAGGGTTGCGTCTGGTGTGGCTGGAATATTTTAAGACCGTGGCAGAGTTCACCCGGACCTGATGAACATCGCCTTTGCAAGTTTAATCCGGATAAAAAAAAGATGATTTATTTTAAAGATGGTCTTGAAAACCCTGAGGGCGATGGATTTGTAAAGGTGGAAGGAATTTTTAATCTTGGCTGTGGATTGTTTGCAAGCGGCGGAAATGGTTCAATATTCAGGATTAATACAGAGACAGGCCACGGAGAATATATTTGTACTCCAATTAAGGACAGAAAAAGCCGTCTTGCTTCTCTAAAAATGGCTCCTGACGGTTGCGCATATGGGGTTGTGGGGAAGGAAGGATATTGCCAGCTACTTAGGTTTGATCCATTCAAGGGCAGTTTTCATCTGCTTGGCGAGATTGAATATGGCGGCGAGAAATGCTGGCAGGTTCATGACATAGCGATTACTCAGGATTTCGTAATTTATGCCTGTGAGAACGATAATCCTTATAGAGCGTCATACCTGTGGGAAATTTCTCTTTAAGGAGGAATATGAGGATTAAGATTGCTGGAGAAAGCTGGAGAAAATATTATTTGCTTGATATGATACGACGACTTGGCATTCTTGCGCAGGTTACCGATGATGAAAGCGCTGATATGATTCTGGTGAGTGAAGATGTGAAGGATTTGGAAGTGGATCGGATTCTGGATTTCGCGCGAAACGGGGAAATTGTTGTTTTTCTTCAACCAGAATCAAGAGTTCTTAAATATTTTGGCGATGAGCTGATGTACACGCATCATTTCCCATTGATGAAGCTTGATTGCGATGGAATTTTAGCGAGTTTTTTGCAGGTTTTCCCGCCGGTTTGTTTAATAAAACAGAAGCAGGGAGAAAATTATGGAGCTTTTGCTTTTGATTTTTCTCGTTCCGGAGAAAACTATACAACAAAATATCCAGCGATAACTTTGAGAAATTTCGGTTCAGGTAAAATATGCCTTTTCCTGTATGATTTTATTTCCACGATGCTTTTGCTTCTTCAGGGATGGGAATTTTTCACCTCTGAAGGCGGACTTGCGCATCAATCAAGATTAGCCACCAGCCGGGCAAGGCATTTATCCGATCACCTAATAAATAAGGAACTTTATTTAATTCCGCAGGCCTATTTTCACGAACTATTGCTTCTTTATCTTTTAAGAAGGATGGCGCGTCCGAAAGACCCTTTGCCGAGAATCTGGTATTATCCATCATCATACACAGCGGCATTTCTTCTTAATGGTGATAGCGATAATCTTGAGAAAAAATATCTTGAAAAGGCATGGAATATGCTTTTGAAAAAGGGCTTGAAATATACGCAGTATATTATGACACAGGACATTGAAAAATTTTCAAGTGATGAAATTTCCTGCTGGTCGAAAAAAGGAATTGATTTTGGGCTTCATTATTTTGCGGGAATTTCACCATCAGAAGGAGAAATGTTAGATCATATAACGGAAGCAAGAAAAGTATTTGAGGAAAAAGGCCAGAAAATAATTTCCTGCCGGGGCCATAGCTGCATCTGGGTTGGATGGGATGGTCAGATTAAAATTATGGAAAAGAGCAAGATTTTGTATTCATCAAATCTTCTTTACTGGCATCCAGGAGTAAGTTATGGTTTTCCATATAATCTCTATAAGAAATACGGCCGATCCAGTGTTCAGGAATTACAGATTTTTTGTTCTGACGATGTAATGCTTTTTAACAAGTCAAAAATGCTTCCTCTTAAACCGGCTCAGTATATGAAAAATATAATCGCCTGGCTGGACATTAATAATGACCTGCACTATCAGCCAGTAAATCCAATCTTTCATCCATTTTATCTTGTCAAGCAGCCATTGACCTCTGAAATCTTGAGCGAAAGCGTGGAATTTGCAAAAAGTAAAGATATCATTGTTACAAACCACAAGAAGTTTTTCCAGTGGTGGGAAAAAAGAAAGAGAGTAAAATTGACCTATAAGGTTGTTGATGATTCAATCCAGTTTGACCGGAAAGAAATAGATCCAGAGATCGCAATTGCCGTGCCTGAGCAATGGAAGATAAATGGTTTTCCTGAAAGTAAAATGCTTAAAGGCACCTGTGAAAATCTTTTTTATGAAAAAAGGAGCAATGGTTATGAAGAATGATTTTTTTGAAATAAGACTGGGTTTTATTTACCGGGTCAAAGAAGAAGGGTGGGAACAAGCTTTTAGTAAATACAAAAAAGAATTCGGAATTTCTGAAAGCACAGCAAAAAAATGGTGGAAATGGTATGAAAAGGAAGTATGCGTTCCTCAGGTATGCTACGAGACAGACTCCGGGCCGGAAACTATTAAAAGCGCAAAAGGAAAGGCAAAGCGCATTGAACAATTGCCTCTTGTCGTCAAAGGTCCGCTGATGGTGGAATTCAACGGGGCTGTTTACAGGATTGAGCGTGAAGGGCTTTACAGGTTTACAATAATGACAAAAAGCGTCAGGAATCTGATAATGGTAATTGATGAAAATTCAGTAATGCCGATACTCAAAGCCCTTTCTTTAATCCAGATTCATGGAAACAGAGACCAGAATTTTTCGCTGGAGGAAAAGAAAAATCTTGTTCTGTCAAGATACTGGATTTCCCTGACCTGTGGAGATATCGCGGCTCTCACGCAAAAAATTCTTGAAGATGCGGGATTTAAATCAAGGCTGGTCAGCGCCCTGACGACCCGGAGCTGGAATACCTACAACAATGGACATGTGCTTTTAGAAGTTTTTTTCCCTTCACTGTCAGGATGGGTTCTTACTGACATTGATATGGGTTATATCTTTATGCAAAACGGTGCCCTTGTGAGTGCGATAGAATTTTACAGATGTGTGAAAGAAAACAGACAGCCAGATTTTGTACTTTTATCAAAAAAGGAAATAGACCCTTTGTGGCTTGAAAGCAATGGTTTTTCTTATTCTCATATGTGGAGAACGATCGTCACACATATCCCTTCTAAATGGATGTGGTATAGAAGGATTTTTCAGACATTCGGTATGAAAGAAAACAACAGATTTATTTATCTTGCCGAGGGCAATGATGCCAAGAGAGTTTTTCAGTACAGGGGGCACTATGCGAAAGTAATGCCTGAAAAAGAGTTCCAGAAAAAGTTCTATGGATAAATTAAAAAAGAGAGGAAAAAATGGAGAAAATTGTTAAATGGGGAATTATCGGTCTCGGACACAGGGGAAGTGCTCTATCGTATCTGTGCCATCATATTGTTCCGCAAAGCAAGGTAGTTGCTCTTTGCGACACAATAAAGCCACTGGCAGAGAAAGCAGCAAGAAATTTGAAAGATCCGGATATCAAAATCTACACTGATTTTATGCAAATGTTGAAGAATGAAGATATTGATGTTGTCGGGGTTTTTGTTGCGCCAGAGGACAATCCTGACATTGTTTGCGAGGTTCTCGAAGCAGGAAAGCACGTTCTGTGCGAGGTTCCGCTTGCTTTAACAATGGAGGGCTGCTGGAAAATAGTAACCACAGTTGAAAAGACAGGTCTGAAATTCCAGATGGCCGAGCAATTAAGGTATGCCGCTTTTGTAAGGAGCTGGAAAAAAATGGTGGCTGAAAATATGCTGGGAAAAATTCTTTATTGCGAGGGACAGTATCTTCACGGAATGGGACCTGATAGATACTGGATTAATAGTGAAACAGGAGAAAGGGTTTCCATTGATGAAGCCGAAAAAGAAAAACTTCCTTTGAAAAAAACAAGGTTCTGGAATTTGAAACATCCAATCTATTACCTTCCTCATGAACTCAGCCCTCTTCTTTGTATACTTGATGACAGGGTGGTGAAAGTTGTTGGAATGTCAACAAAGGTGCCATCTTACAGGTACCAGTGGTTTCCGCAGGCAGACATTGAAGTCGCTCTTATGCATACTGAAAAGGATACAATAATTAGATTAATGGCTGGATTTACAATAGAAAATCTTTCTGGAAGCGAACACTCCAACCGAATGGTGGGGACAAAGGGCTGGGTCGAGCAGCCGAAAACAAAATCAGAAAAAGGAAAGATGTGGTTATCAGAATTTTATTTTTCTGACAGAATGGATGTAGAATGGGGATATTCAAAATACTGGGAGGTTCAGCGTTCTGCTTTAAGCACCGGCCATGGTGGGCTTGATTATTTTCCAGTTTTTAATATGGTTGAGGCAATACGACTTGACAAACCAGTCGAGATGGATGTTTATAAGGCGGCAGATACCGCAGCTCCAGCAATTCTTGCAGGATTATCGATAGAAAACGGAAGTATTCCTTTTAATGTTCCAGATTTCGCCCCTGGGAATAACAGACGTTCGGGAAAGATGCCAGATAAACTTTTTTGAATGGATGATAAAAAAAGAACAATTCTGGTATGATCGAATTTCAGGAAGTAGGTTCAGCGGTTATGGAACAAGAGACGAACCTCCTTTTTTTCATCATCCTGCGATAGAAATTCAATTGTTCTTGCATGACAATGCCAGATATTTCATCA
>JAMWBX010000135.1 GCA_023818725.1 Candidatus Omnitrophota bacterium | reverse complement strand
AACACTGTGTTTGAGGACGCATCAAAAGTGAAACCCAGAATGTTTTCTATCAACATCGCAATCGGGCCAAGCCCGCTCCACCCAACAAATCTATTTCTAACCAGTTTTCCTCCTTCCACTGTCGCAGGCATAAAAAATTCAGGGCTGTAAGCCTCCCAGATACCGGAATATGTCTTATCATTGAAAACCCTCAACATTGCCTCAATGTGGCTGAATGCTATCTTTCTTGCAATAAACGGTCTTTTGCGCTTCTTCAACCCTGATGTAACCATATAATTTGTGGGAGCCCAGACACCGCCCAGCCAGTAAGCACCGAAAGGATTATAATTTGGATCGGATTTAGCCAGCGATGGAACAGGATGTAGCGTGCAAAATTCATCAGGGTCAAGAAGGTGTTCTATAAGTCCATCAAGCTGGTAGTCGTTCGCAGCTTGAGCTAATATCGGCCAGAAGGAGGCTATAGTTTTCGCGTTGAGAAAATTATGCCTGAGATATGGTTGACTCCTTAAAAACACATCGTAATAAAATTTGTGTTTATCGCACCAGTGATATTTATTTATCAAAAGACAGAGGTTTTCAAACTCAGAAAGAAAAAATACCTCGTCATCTTTTTTATTAAGAAATTCGGCGACTTTTGCAAGATAATATGCACTCAGGGCTTGCTGGCTTGATAGGTCTATCCAGCAGACATCGCTCCCGTCCAGATTCTGCGAAGCATAGCCACTGCGCGGGGAATTGTCCATTCCACTGGAACCGGTATCTTCAAACCAGTAAAGACCACTCTTGCGTGTTCTATTTTTTTTAATCCATAGATAATAAGCTTTTAGCAAAGGAAAAATTCTCTCAAACCTTGTGCTGTCTCCGGAAACAAGATAATATTCCCATTCCGCCCATGCATAAAGTGGGGGATTAATTCTTTCTCCATAAGCAGGTTTTTCTGTTTCAATTTTATAAGCCATGCTGATATAACCATCACCTCTTGCAAGCCGATAGAGATTATCAAGATTATTTGTTGCAGGAAGCGTTCTATTCGAATATCTCAAAAAGAACGTCATAAAACATGAGTCCCATTGCCAGATGTTTCCTACCCCTGGCATGCAGGTAAGATGGGGCAGCCAGTTTTTCTTATTCGGATATTGAATATTTTTGAATGCGGTTTCCCAGCAGGCATAATAAAGCCTTACAAAATCTGGGTTTTTCTGATACACTGGTTCTGGCAGATTACTTCTGTCGAAGATAAATTTCTCTTTCATACTTCTCCTTTTTTCGGGTTTATTATGAAAAATTATTGACACAAATGCAATTAAATTTTTTGTGAAAATTCTTCTTCCAGATACTCCTCAAGCGCTTGTTGCCATGACCTTGGTCGATAAAAATTTTCAGTAAAAAAGCTAGTATCAAGCGCTGAAAATGGCGGTCTTTCCGCTATTGATTGAGGAAAATCTTTTATGCTCAATGGAACCAGTAAATCTTTTTTCAACCCAAGATATCTGCATACACAACTTGCGAAATCATACCAGCTGCAATGACCACTATTGGAAAAATGCAAAATGCCACAGAATCTCGCTTCCATTATCCTGAGTAATCCTTCAGCAAGATCCTTTGCGTATGTTGGAGACGTTATGAGATCCGTCGTAACATACATCCGCTCCCTCTGCAGCAATCTTTTCGGAAGATTGCTTGCAAAATTGTTTCCGTCCCTTCCAAAAACTCTTGATGTCCTGACGATGCAGTATTTCTTA
The DNA here is from genome assembly GCA_023818725.1 of Candidatus Omnitrophota bacterium. Lineage (GTDB taxonomy): Bacteria > Ratteibacteria > UBA8468 > B48-G9 > DTJG01 > DTJG01. The sequence goes on along the minus strand of JAMWBX010000135.1, from coordinate 2,805 downwards.
CAGTTGTTTGCAATTACCCGTTCTCCCTCAAACTTTGTCTTCCCATATATTGAAATCGGTTCCGGGATATCTTTTTCGCTGTACGGCATTTTCTTCTTTCCATCAAAGACAAAATCAGTGCTCACATATACAATATACGCATCGATTTTTTTACATACAAGTGCAACATTATTTGTACCTGAAACATTTACCTTAAAAGCAGAGACGGGATCTTTTTCCGAAAGGTCAACATCAGTAAACGCAGCAAGGTGGACGACCACATCTGGCATAATTCTATAGAAAAGCTTTCTGACAGATTCAAAAACTGTTATGTCACAATCTTTTCTTGATAAAACTACAACCTCATCGGATTTAAAACAGATTGAAAGATATCTTCCAACCAGGCCGGTCCCGCCTGTAATTACAATTTTCATAAACTTGGATACATACTTCTGTAATAGTTTTTGAACTCTTCATTATCTTTTATAGTTTTCCACCACTGCTGGTTTTGCTGGTACCATTTGATTGTGGTTTCAAGCCCTTGTTCAAAATTGAATAATGGTCGAAAGCCAAGTTTTCTTATTTTTTCACATGATAAACTGTATCTCTTATCGTGCGCTACCCTATCAGGAACATGAACCACCAGATTTTTATCCTTTCCAAGCAGCGATAATATCCTATCGAGGACCTCTATATTCTGCCTTTCCTGGTGGGCAGAGACATTGTAAATCTCACCGGGGCTTCCCCTTTCAATAAGTATTTCTATTGCCCGGCATGTATCCTGCACAAAAAGCCAGTCCCTTACCTGAGTTCCGTTGCTATATAATGGAATTCTTTTGTTCTCCATTGCATTAGTTATTGCAAGTGGTATGAATTTTTCCGGATGCTGGAAAGGTCCAAAGTTGTTTGTAAACCTCACGATTACTGCGGGAATATGAAAACATTTCACATACGAAAGCACGAGTAAATCTGCTGATGCCTTACTTGCAGCATACGGATTTGTCGGATTCAGTGGCGCATCCTCGGTAAAGGAGCCGGATTCGATGCTTCCATAAACCTCATCTGTGGAAACGTGTATGAACTTTTTAAATGACTTCAACTTCTTCACTATCTCCAGAATTACAAAGGTGCCAAATATGTCTGTTTTCAAAAAGCTCCCTGCACTTTGAAGAGACCTGTCAACATGCGTTTCGGCTGCAAAATGAACGACAAACTCACAATCGCCCAAAACCTTTTCCATCTCATCATAATTACATATGTCGATCCTGAAAAATGCATGGTTTTTGTACCTTTTAAGGATGTCCAGCGTCATCGGGTTTGCAGCATAGGTCATTTTATCAATGTTGAAAATCTCATCAGCCGGATGATTTTCACAGAAGAAAGAAACAAAGTTAGAACCAATAAAGCCAGCTCCACCCGTCACAGCTATTCTCATTTGGATGCCCTCTGCTTTGCTACAAGGATATTGGCTCTCAATAAAGAATCAAAGGTACCTGCGTCTGTCCACCATCCATCAAGGATTCCGTAGGTCATTTCTCCTCTTTCTATATAACGATTGTTAACATCAGTAATTTCAAGTTCGCCCCTGGAGGAGGGTTTAAGAGCTCTTATAAAATCAAAAACCTGACTGTCATACATATATATTCCAGTAACAGCGAACCTGGAAGGTGGAATGACAGGTTTTTCAATAATTCTAACAATCCTGCCTTCTTTCATTTCAGCCACACCAAATCTTTCCGGAGTGTCTACTTTCTTTAAAAGGATGCGTGCTCCTTTTTCCTGTTTTTCAAATATTCTCACCTCTTCTGAGATGTCCTTTTCAATGATGTTATCCCCCAGTATAACAACGATTTTTTCATTTGCAGCAAAATGTTCTGCAAGAGAAAGAGCATGCGCAATGCCTTTTTCTCCTTCCTGGTAAGCGTATGTAAGATGCTCAAGGCCAAAGTCCCTTCCGTTTTCAAGCAAGCGTAGAAAATCTCCGGAAGAGGTACCGCCTGTAACCACCATGATATCCTTTATCCCGGCTTTCACAAGAGTATCAAGAGGATAAAAAATCATGGGCCTGTCGTATACAGGCAGAAGATGTTTGTTGGTCACCTTGGTTAATGGATATAGACGGGTTCCAAGTCCTCCAGCGAGTATCACACCTTTCATCAGCGGTTCTTCCTTTCCCAGCTGTATGGAATTTTCTTTGAATCAAAAGGAAGTCTGTATTCATCAGGTTGATTATGATTATATCTCTCTGTGGGGATATTGAGCAGTACAGCTTCTTCGGTTGAAACGCAGGTAAAACCATGAAATACATTCGATGGAATGTGAATAAGCATCGGGTTATAATCCCCTGAAATAAATTCATTTATTTCACCGAAGGTCTCGCTTTCTTTTCTCTGGTCATAGAGTACAATTTTTGCCATCCCTGATATAACTACCATATTGTCATTCTGTTTCTTGTGAAGATGCCATGCTTTAATAACTCCAGGGTAGCAGGTTGTAATGTAGACCTGCCCGAACTTCTCAAATATATCATCATCGCTTCTTAAAATTTCAAGAAGTCTTCCGCGATCATCGGTTAAATAGCTGAGTTTCTTTATCTTAACACCCTGAATCATCTTATCGATTTTATGATATCACAAGTGTTTTCTTGTATCAACTGGTGCTACTTATGAATCCTTTCAACGTACTGTTTTGTCTTTGTTGAAACCTTTACAGTATCTCCCGGCTTTATAAACTGGGGAACCAGGATTTCCATGTTGTTCTCAAGTATCGCACTCTTATAGGTTGTGTCAGTCTCACCCCTGATACCACTACCAGTGCTTATTACCT
>JAMWBX010000003.1 GCA_023818725.1 Candidatus Omnitrophota bacterium | reverse complement strand
TAAGAAATTATTGCGCAAAGTAAAAAATGGATTGCCGGACCAGACTGATATGTGTGAATTCACTGATGGTGAAATTGCAAGAATAAGAATAAAGGTGCTTGCCCTGATGAAACTCTATGCCAGCGGCAAAAGACCTTCCTTTGAACAGATCACGACCTTCATAAATACGGGAAATTTTCAGAGCTAAATTCTCAGTGGCGCCCGCTCGATAACACCGTGTTCCAGCGGTTTATTCTTTAATACCTCATTTGGACCATAAAAACCCTTGCTAATTCTACAGAGGGAATAAAAAATCGTATTAGGACCCACAAATACCCCGGGATCAGAAACCGAATTACAACCAACCTGAGACCAGTCGCCGAGAATGATACCTATCTTTGGCCTTCCTATGTCATACTTTTTATCCCCAACTTCTACTACAACATTTTTCTTTCCAAAAACCCCGGCGTAGATACCAAGGTTTGCTGTTGTTGCCTGGTTTCCGAAATGTGTTGCGTATCCGCATATACTATCTCCAACATAGGAAGGGTGAGGAAAATTAGCTTTATCCATCATCACTGCGTTTTTTATTTCTCCACGGAAAGTTCCTCCATTACCAATGATCACATCTCCCCTTAGATAAGTTCCCTGTCGTATTTCATTTTTGTCTCCAATGATTGTAGGTCCCTTTATTCCGGCTCCTGGTTCAATGGAATTGCCCTCACCAATATAAATATCTCCTTCATCAAGAAAAATGTTTGAACCTATCAAAACAGTATTTTTACCAACGAAAATAGAATTTCTACCCTTCATCGGACCCTTTATGAATGATGGCTCAAAAATTGCCCCATCCTCAACATAAGCCGTAAAATCACCGATGCATCTTCCCCTGAACTCCTGTGGGCCAAGTATTCTCAAACTACTCGCATCTGATTTTTTTGAAATCGCATCCTTAATCCAGTTGATAGCATAATGGTGAATTGCATCAAGAACAGCAATCACTGAATTTATCTCGGGTCCTGTCAAAAGATCTTCGTGTCTAAAAGGGTATTTGTTGAAATCAAAGTAAAATTCAACATTCAATCTTTCAGGCACATCGTTTTTTGAAAGCCCTTTTAAAATAATTATGTCTCCCATTTTATCCTCCTTTCAGGTTTGATTAAATAATACATTATTTGACAGCAAATTTCAAACTATTTATATTATAATAGGTTCAAAAATACAGGAGTAACAATGAAAAAAGCGTGGCCGTTGTTCCTGTGCCTGATTATAAGCGCCTGCCTCAAAGCCCAGGAAATGGAAAAAAAAGAAATATCCCTTACAGTGTATAATCAAAATTTTGCCTTAGTTCGCGATGTTAGAACCATTGAACTGAAAGAAGGACTTAATATTATAAAGTGTTTTGATATCGCGGCACAGATTGAACCAGCAAGCGTCTCATTTAAGTCACTGACAGCGCCTGATAAGTGCACTGTCCTTGAACAGAACTTCGAATATGATATTGTGAACACGGAAAAATTGCTGAACAAATATTTGGACAGAAAAATTAAGATTATGACAAAAGACAACAATACCTATTCAGGTTATCTTTCAAGCTATGACAGAGATCATCTTGTAATTGCGGAAAATACTGGAAACGGACCCGTATACATGATTACAAGAGAAAACATAAGAGATATTGAATTCCCTCAACTTCCTGAAGGGTTGATAACAAAGCCCACACTTGTCTGGAACATTTCAAATGCGAAAGCAGGAAAGCATCTGGTGGAGCTCGGATACATCACAGGAGGCATAAACTGGCAGGCAGACTACGTTGCCATAGTCTCCGAAGATGAAAAGAATATCTCTCTTAATGGATGGGTGACTGTGGACAACAGAAGCGGCGTGGCGTTTGAAAACGCAGAACTGAAATTGATGGCGGGCGATGTCAGAAGGATCGCTGAGCAGCCAGTGCAAAAAAGAGGTGGTATGGAAGTAAGGGCAATGGTAGCAGCGGCACAATTTGAAGAAAAAGAGTTTTTTGAATATCACCTCTATACACTTGGAAGAAAAACAAGTCTTCAAAACAATCAGACAAAACAGATTGGTCTTTTCTCTGCACCAAAAGTTGGAGTTGAAAAAATCTACACATATGAAGGAGCCCTTTATCGATGGTATTATTATGATAACTGGCAGAATATTCAATGCAACAGAAAAGTCGCAGTAAAGATAGAACTGAAAAATACTCAGAAAAATGGTCTTGGAATACCGCTTCCAAAAGGAAAAATCAGACTTTACAAGGCAGACGCTGACGCAACAATGCAATTTATTGGCGAGGACATCATTGATCACACACCGAAGGATGAAAAAATTGTCCTTTCGATTGGAAACGCGTTTGACATAACAGGGGAAAGAAAGATTATAGAACATAAGAAAATCGCGGCAAATATATACAGGGACAGTTATGAAATAAAACTGAGGAATCACAAAAAAGAACCTGTTACAGTAAAGGTTATTGAAAAACAGTTTGGCGACTGGTCCATACTTCAATCCAGCCATCCATATGAAAAAAAGGATTCAGAAACGATAGAGTTTAATGTAAAGGTTGCGCAGAACGATGAAATAGTTCTAACATATACATCTGAGTGCAAATTTTAATATGATACAAACCGATATAACTGGTGCGCTTCTGTTGCTTCACAGGAATGTAGCCAGATACCTGAAAAAAGAAGAGGCATTTAAAAGGGTTGTTTTGACAATTCGCAAACTGGTAAAGAGCGATGGTTGTGCAATATTGATGGTTGAAAACGGAAACATTGTTGTTGCTGCACACTATGGATTTCCCGATAATTTGAAAAATGTGCAATTTAAGACATCTGATGGACCTATAAAGTATATTATGGCCACCGGGAGGGTCTTGTATATACCTGATGTAACGAAATCCAGATTTAAATCCTTTATGCCAGAGGCCCGCAGGATGAAATCCCTGATTTTTGTCCCGATAAAAATTAATGGAAATGTCTCAGGCATCATTCACCTCGACTCGAAAAAGAAAAACGCATTCACAAGACAGGATATAAATTTCATAAGGCTCATTTCATCTGAACTTTCAACAATTATAGAAAGAATTATTTTATATTCGAAAGTTGAGCAACTTTCCATCAAAGACCATCTTACAGGCTACTTTAACAAAAGAAATCTTCTATATGACCTTAACAAAAAGATCGAAGAGGGCAAGAGATACAAAAAGAATTTTTCGATCATTATGATTGACATTGACAATTTCAAAAAGTACAATGATTATTTTGGGCACACTGCAGGTGATTCACTTTTGAGATTTATATGCAGACATCTGCGAAAAATTTTGAGAAAGGCTGATATCACTTACAGATATGGAGGAGACGAATTTGTCGTTTTGCTACCTGAGACAACTAAACAGGGTGCCCAAATATGCGCAGCAAGACTCGAGGAGAACGTAAAAAATCTGAACAAAAAGATTGATAAAGACACGAAAATTACACTGAGCACAGGTGTCGCAGGATTTCCTGAGGATGGCACAAGTCCCGTTTCCCTGATAAAGGTCGCTGACAGGCAGATGTATAAAAACAAGTTTTACAAAAAAGCAAAAAGATAGATCTCTACCTATTCTCGCACTCTTTAATTTTCTTTAAAACCTCGTTGTGAAGTTCCTGGTTTGTGGAAACAATAACATCAAGAACCGATTTCACATTGTCACTGCATTGAACATTGTTTCCATTGAAATCCGTCACAACCACCTCTGCCTGCTGGGCAACAAAAATTCCTGAAAAAATATCAACAAACGGCTGTTTTACAGCGAAATAAACATCTATCTTTCCCTCTGCGACATCAACAAAGCCATAAGGTCCGCCATTGGGAAGAAAGAACTTAAAAGGCAGCATTAGCTCTCTGTATCTATCAACAAGCGGAATCAAAAACTTTTTGGGTTTCATTGCATATGACTCAATACTTGCACCATCCATCGTTAGCACATCAGGCCTTCCCATTTGCTGCCTGTATTTTCTGTCAAGCTTAACCTCTTTTGAGATCTTCCCTGATTCAATGTCAGCAAGAAAAGCACCTTTATTAAATGCATATGCAATTTTTCCACTCACGCAATCTGCTACAGAACAACAAACAGGGTTGAAATTCTTATCATAAAAGGCAAGGGAAGTATACCAGAAGTCCTTGATTCCATGCTTGAAAAGGTAGCTTCCATCAAAAGGGTCGCAGACAACATATAAAGGTTCACCCTGTTGATCAGTGTTTATTTCAACCCTTCCTGCTTCTTCTGAAAGAAAAATTACAGGTCTTTTCCATTCTTCAAGCCGTTTTTTGTAGTTATTTTCAGTATCTTTATCCACTTTCAAAATGTCTGGATCCCAGCTCTTATACTCGCCCAATCTCTTTTCAACCTCTTCCCAGCCAATGTTTTTATCGCTCAATTCCTTAACTATCTCAAGGCCTTCTGAAACCATAGCAAGATTAACCGCAAGTATTTCGTCCTTATCTGAAAAATTTTCAACTCTCTTTTTGAAATTTAAATCCATATTCCCTCCTGTCTGTTAAATTTTAGGAATTTCTGATTTTTTCTATTTTTCATTATCACATAAATCTCTCATTTACCTTATTACTATCGCGTCTGCAATTTCGATATCAAAAGAAATCTCTGTTTTGCTCTCTGAAATATGAACCTTTTTTATCGGTCGACCGCTGGCGAGTGAAACCTTTCTGTCTTTTATGCCTATGTTGAGTTCGACTACAGCATCTTCGATATTTTTATTGCTCCAGTTAATAACAGGTATCACAATCCCTTCCTTTGCTTCGATCACTGTGTTTTCAATAAATCCGACAGGACTACCCTTGTTATCCTTTATATAAACCACAGGCTTCCCTGAGTATGCCTCATTGACAAGTTTTCCAATATTTCTTTCAAAATCAACAGGCAAAAAGTGTGCCATCGCATCGTCTGTTGAACCCCTGTCCACAGGAATTTTCGGGATTGCGGGTTTGAAAAAGCTGAGTCCTGGAAGAAACGCGCAATAAATTACTTTCCCTTTTCCATAAGGAACAACTAAAATTGCGGCACTGCCATCTGAAAATCTCGCCACAATATGAGATGAAGAATCTGGCTTAACCCTGCATATCGCGCCATAAACAGGAATTGAAACCTTGCTTCCATTCATTTCAACAATACTTGTTATGGACTTTGCAAAAGGCAGGTCCTGTTTTTCAAACTCAACCCTGCTTTCAGCCGGTTCAAAAATCTCTTGCTGAAATCCTAAAAGTTTGCTGAAAACTCTGTTTTCTCTGTTGTATTCATCAAACATTCCAGCGCCTGCTGTCAAAAATAATATCCCTCCATTTTTTACCCACTGTGCGATGTTTTTAGACGCCGCATTAGAAATATGTCTGTCTGTTATAAAGATTGTCTTGTATCTGTCAATTGCACCATCAAGGGCATCCTGCTCAACTATAAAATCAAGTGGAATCTGGTTGTTTCTTATTGCGATGTAAAGTGTTCGTTTACCTGCTGCAAACGAGCCATCGTTATCATTCCAAATGTCAGCGGTCTCGCTGAACCATAACGCTGTTTCCGCGTTTCTTACAGAACCATTCTGGATAATGTCTTCAATCGTTCCGTATTCTCTGAAACTTTTCAGTATCATCTGGTACATTTCCAAACTTGTAACATGATTTTCTGTATAAGCGAGCCAGACAGGTTGGAATTCAAAGAGATTAAAAATCTTTGCGCCATGGGCAATAGCCGCATAGAACTGTCTTTTCCACATATTCGGAGTGTTTCCCGGCCAGTGGGGCATCACATAATAGTGGATTAACCTGTCCGGCTTCCCCTTCAGACCGCATCTAAAAAGATCAAGGTTTATCCCATTCATCTGCGGACTTCCCACAGGTATTTGCCAGATATAGTCCTCAGACCATGGCATTGTAAGACCATCTTCCCTGAAACAGTTTACCCATTGAAATATTTCTCCGAGATAAGAATGCGCGTATCCACCATGATGGGGAGAAAAATTGGCTCCAATTCCAGCGTTCGGAAGGTATTTTCTCAAAACATCCGTCAACTCCTTGATTTTTCGTATTCCATAGTAATTTCTGTATTTTTGTGACCAGTAAAAACCAGCTGGATTTGCTTCTTTTAACTTCGGGTCAGGGTTATATGAAATATTGTTCCAGTCGCCTGAAGGATCAATCTCTGAGGGATCAACATTTTGAGATTTAAGATACTCGACAAAGCCCTCTTTTGATGCTTTAGCATCAGGCGCAGGAAGACCAATTTCATCTCCTAAGCTAACAACCCGAATGTTTTCTCTTTGCTTTTGTGAAAGGGTCTGACAGATTGCTTCAAGTTGAGAGGCGCTTTTTCCTCTCCAGTCAACATAAATATCGCTTTTTGTGACAAGTCCGAAAATTTCTGGAAATTCTTTAATCTTTGTTTGTGCAAAGATCAAGGTCTTTTCAGGAGTTTTACCAGAAGTTTTAAAATTTTTCAAATATTCAACAATGCTTTTTATTGATTCATCCGGGCTCTGAATTTTCCTGCTGTATCTTGTGTCAGCGAAGCCAACAAGTTCGAGATTTCCAGGACCCTGCAATGAAAATTCTCTTATTTTTTCTATCTCGCCATCTGCCTGTCTCACGCCAAACTCAATAATGCAACTGCCAGTTGCATTAAAGCCCCACTGGCCATCATTCAAACAATCCATCGTTGAACCAACCTCAATCCATTCAGTTGTATGCCCCGGTTCCACTGAAACACTGATTTGTTTCCAGTTTCTCATATGAACCCAGTAAGGAGAATGTTCCTGAAATTTCAAGTTTTTTACAATGATCTTTTCACTTGCTGTGTTTTTAACCTTTATCCAGACATCGCCAGCCTGTGTAAGCCACCCATCAAGCGGAAGATAGGACTCTTTTTCAATTCTTGTTTTTACCTGCTGGTGGTCTTTTGTAAGCATCACAAGGTCAATGTTCCTTTTTGCGGCAGGTTCTGGCTGTGGTCCTGCAATCAAAGAAATCTTCGCTGTACCCGATTTCAATGAAACAGAAGCATCATGACCTTCCCATACAATATTTTCCACTGCTCCCCAGCTCCATGCGACTTCTTTCTGAAGTTTTTGGCCGAATGCCCATATCTTGAGGTTTTCTCTTGCGCCATATAATCTATCAATCAAAACTTTCCCATCCTGTTGAATCCTTACTTTAAACTGTGTCTCAAATCTATATGGCGCCTCATATCTCACCAGAACAAGATACTCTCCGGGTTCATCAATTTTTACATTGATTGTCGCGATTGATTCTTTGCACTGCTGGGGCGCCTGAAGAAATGCCTTTCTGGAAAGGAAAGTATTTGCAAAAGTGGCGGCAAAATAGTTTTCTCCCCAGTTTTTCGCCTGCCACTGACCTTCTAACCTGAATTCTTCTGCCTCGCAAAAAATTGTACCATCAGGCGATGGTATTACTGGCTCATTTTTGCTTCTATATTTTTGCGCAGGATGAGTCTGTGCTAGCAAGTTTATAAAACCTGATAACAAAATTAAAAATAAGCTCCATCTTACCATGCAAACCTCCTTTATCTGGGCGTCCACATCTTTGAAAAATTCATCCACTGGTCTGGATATTTCAAAATGTATTTCTCAAGATATCTGGCGCCCTGTTCAACAAGGTTCTGAACCTGATCTTGCTGTTCCATTGTATCATCAACCTCCATGGGTTTATCGAATACGAGCATATATTTCCCTTTTTTCTTTCTTATCAAAAAGCCAGCAAGGTAACCTGCCTTAGCCTTTATGGCGAGAGCAGCAGGACCCCTTGGAAGGTATGTTTCCCTTCCCATAAATTTTACTCTTATTCCTCTTTCTGTAAATAATCTATCCCCCAGTATTGCTATCACACCCTGGTTCCTGAACGCCCTTAAATACTCCTTTGGACTTGCTCCTGTAAGTATCACATTGATTCCCTTTGACCTTCGCCTTCTAATAAAAATTAGTGCTATTTTTTCATTTTTGAAAGGAAGGGCAACCGCCGAAAGATTGTATCCTATAAGGCTTGTAACTACACCTGCAAGTTCCCAGTTACCCAGATGCCCTGTAAGGACCACTGCACACTTTGACTTTGAAAGGGCCTGGTCAAGGTAGTGAGTGTTAACAAGTTCAACCCTTTCTTTCACAAGATCTTTGTCCCATTTTGGAATACGAAAAAATTCAACCATGTAAATACCGAAGTTTTTGTAAATCGCCTTCACTGTTTTTTTTAAAATTTTTTCATTGAACTTATCATTATCAAGTTCCTGCTTATATAAAAGAACCTGTTTAATGTTTTCAGTGATAATCTTTCTCGGTCCAGGGCTGAACCAGTATTTGAGCTGTGCGATAATATCTCCTATAAAATAAGCGAGCCATTCAGGAAGGTGTATTCCAAGAAAGCAGAAGAACCTGTAGACAAGATATTCCATTTTTCAGGTTTTGAATCTGTGCTCTATTGATTTTCTTAGAGTTTCAGAATCAATATATTCAATTTCTGCACCGACAGGAATACCTGTGGCAAGTCGACTAACAAAATAGTTGCGCTTTTTAAGAACTTCTGTAAGATAGATTGCTGTAGATTCGCCTTCAGGAGTTGGATTTGTGGCAATAATAATCTCCGAAAAATCTTCTTTTTCCAGTCTTTCAAGTAGTTTATCAATTGAAAGATTTTCAGGCCCAATTTTTTCAAGCGGATTTATTTTTCCACCAAGAACATGGTATTTGCCTCGAAAGCCTGCCTTTTCAAGGGCAATCAGGTCTTTATATTCCTCAACAATCGCAATCTTCTTTTCTCTTGACATGTCCTTGCAGATAGGGCATATATCCTCTTCGCTGATAGAAAAACATATCTTACATAGTTTCACATTTTCCTTCAGTTTCTTCAGGTTTTCAGCAAACCTAGCAAGTTCATCCCTTTCCATCTTTAAAAAATGCTCAACAATTCTTTCAGCGCTTCTGGTGCCGATTCCCGGCAACTTTTTTAGTTGCTCGATTACTGATGTTATTATTTTGGGATAATTTTCCATCAGAATGGCAGGTTTCCCAGATCTCCAAGAATATTCTTTGTTTCTTCCTGTATAATCCTTTCAATCTCTTTTTGTGCTTTCTGCCAGACCGCCAGAAGAGACTTTTCAAGCCTGGTTTTATTATCGGGGCTCAGTAAATCTGGAGAAATATCAATATAAAGAAGTTCCATCTTCCCATTGACTTTTATTGATATTTTTCCATCAGGGGAAGAAACCTCGCATACCCTGCTTTCGAGTATTTTTTGAAACCTTCCTGCCTGCTTTTTTATCTGACCTGCTTGCTTTAGCATTTCAAATATGTTTACCATTTCTTATTCCCCCTTTTCTACTATTTCACCGCCACCAAAAAATTCAATAATCTGTTTTACCTCTGCGCTATCCTTCAATGAAATTTTTTTTTCTGAATCTGAAATAAAACAGTCAATAGTATAATTGTTGCCAAGTATTTTTTCAAGTGTCTTTTCAACAAACGATTTGTTTTCTATAACCTTCTGACACAAAAACCTGAAATTATCTCCAAATGCGATATGAATGCAATTGCCTTCTATCTTAACTGGTTTTCCCTCTCTTAATGCTGCATACAATAGTGGCTTGTTTTTCTTTATCGTACCAAGGATTTCTTCCCATTTGCCTTTAATTCTCTCAAGCGGCTCGTCCTGAGAAACAGGTTGTTCGTTTTCTGATTCAGCAGGCTTTTTCTTCTGTTTTTCGACTTTTTCTTCCTGCATTTCTTTCTGCGCTCTATCAACAATAGGAACGTTTTGTTTTTCCAGCGGCGTCCTTAGTGTTTCCACAAGGTTAAAACAAAGCAATTCAGCAAGCACCAGTTCCAGTGGCTCATAACGAATCTTTTCTTTTGTCTGCATCACAAGTTCAATGGCCTTTATAAACTTCTCAACAGCCACATTCTTAAAAACACCAATCCATCCTCTATCACTGTCTTCGTCATACGAGCTTATTCCGTAATAATCCCAGATAATCATCTGCATCTTTTTTGCGATGGTGCTGAGTAGGTTTGTGATATCCTTACCCTCAGAAACAAGTTTGTGTAGATAATTTATTGCCTGTTTTATATCCCCATCAACAAAAATTTTAATAATTTCCCAGGCGCTTTCTCCAGAAGCGATACCAAGAACCTCTGTAACAAGCGCAAGTGTAATAGTTTTTTCCTCAGCAAGCACAATAACCTGATCAAGATAGCCAAGTATGTCTCTTAATGAACCGTATCCAGTTTCAATCAGTTTTTTCATAGCTTCTGGCTCGATAGAATAACCCTCATTCTCAACAACTTTTTTTATCATGCCGCTGATTTCATCAAACTTTAACGGTTTGAAATCGTATCTCTGGCATCTTGAAACAATCGTTGCCGGAATTTTCTCCGGCGCGGTTGTTGCAAAAATAAACTTTGCATGTTCGGGTGGTTCTTCAAGAGTTTTCAAAAGGGCATTGAACGCCTCATTGGTTAACATGTGGACTTCATCAATAAGATAAATCCTGTATCTTGCCTTTGCGGGTTTTAGAGCCACTGCCTCCCTGAGGGCACGCACCTCTTCTATGCCGCGATTCGATGCACCATCTATTTCAAGAAAATCCATAGAAGAGCCCTCGTATATCTCATTACAGTAAACGCACTTATTGCATGGCTCAATTGCCGGCCCTTCAGAACAATTTAACGCCCTGGCGAAAATTCTCGCAATAGTTGTTTTGCCAACACCTCTCGGCCCGGAGAAAAGAAATGCGTGCGGGATTCTTTTGCTTGATATCGCATTCTGGAGCTTCTTTACGACAATACCCTGGCCTGCTATTTCTGCAAATGTCCGGGGTCTGTATTTGCGCGCAAGCACCTGATAAATTTCATTTTCCATTTTGATTTATATGCTGCCAAGAAATCTGAGAACATCAAAGAAAAGCACAATGATACCGATTCCTATTATGAAAACTGATATGACAATCAATATCTTTTTTATATCCGGACTGTACACCTTTTGCGGGGGCACAGCCGTATCCAGAACCTGGATGAAAGGCGTGTTTTTTGTCTCATCGAGTTTTGCTGTTTCAAGTTGTCCAATGAGGAAAGAATAAACACTTTCCTGCGCCTTTAATTCTCTAAGAATCTGAGTGAGCCTTGCTTGATAAGATGTTAACCTGTCAAGCTCTTTCTGAAGATCTCTTATTTCAGCGGCGAGGAGTACAACCTCAGGCTGATCGGGCTGATAAATTCTTCTGAGTTTTTCCAGCTCAAGTTTTTTCTCTGAAAGCTTTGTCATCAATTCTGTTGCAAGGGCACTTATCTCTCCAGTATCTTTAATTGCAAGAAGTTTATTCTCCTGCTGCAATTGATTTAATTGTTGCTGCAGTTGTTCAAGGGTCTTCCCTGTGTTAACAAGCCGCTCTTCTATAAACATCCTATTCTTTTTTGCTGTGGTAATGGTCATTTCCTGAAGCAATCTGTCCAGATTTTTCCAAAAAAAATTTGCTATATCAGCAGCCCTTTTTGGGTCTCTGTCAATCACACTTATCGATATGACCCTCTGGCTTGAAGCAGAAACCCAGCAGCTTGCCTGAAGAATTTCCCTTGCCCTGTCAATGTTAGCAATACCGTAAACTGATGAAAGATCAAATTTCTCTATTATATCATCATACATCCTTCTGCTGGTAAGTATCGACATAAACAGCTCAGTTCCCGTATCCTGTCTGTCTGTTGTCTTTGATTTTGTTGCAATATCAAGTGTTTCGATATTCCCGATTGGCTTGAGGATGGCAGCTGTAGCCTTATAATATTTTGGGGAGACAATATAGTACAGTATTCCGAGCAGTATTCCGAGAACAAGAAACAAAAAGATATAAAGAAGATGCCTCTTAAAACTCCCGATTATCCTCTGGTTTCTTGACATTTTTCCCCATTAATCAACGATCATCTTAACATAATACAACATCTGTAAAATATCTTTCAGAATCTTTCCTAGCCTATCCTTGGCAAGAAATCCGACAACAATTACATCCCCTGGTTCTATTTTCTTCAGATTTGTGGTTGCAGTGCCATTGGCTTTCACAACAAAAATGTTTTTCACATCCGCATTTTTTGTAAACGATCCTGCCTTCTCGATATAATACTTATAATCAGCCCCATTTACATAAAGAACATTGGCAGGATGATTCACCTCTCCAACAACACTTACGATGGTTGGCTTTGTCGGAATATTTATGACATCTCCATCTTCAAGCGTTATGTCTGCGTCAGAACCAGCAAATTTCTCCCAGGGCTCAAGGCAAACAACAACCCTGCCAGTGACAGGAGCCTGTGCAAGCTGTTTAAGAAGCCCTTTGCTTTTCTCAATCAGGGCTTTTTCTTCTTCGCTTTCAATTCTTCCTGCTTCTTTTTCGATGGTCGCCTGTTTTTCCATTATGAACTTTTCAATCTCCTGCTTTTCCCTTTTTTTGACAGAGACTCTGGTGAAAACAGCGGCAGGAAGATATGCCTGCTCGGTAAATCCACCTGCCCTTTTTATCAATGAACTCAAAGTTTCCCCTGGTGAAATCATATATTCACCGGGAAACTTCACTTCTCCGCTTATAGTCACTTTTTTGACAGGCCTTTCCTTTGACCTCACAACAACTCTATCTCTTGGTTTCAACTCAATGTCTTTTACCTTTTTGACTGCATCAATAAGTGAAAACTGAATTATTTCTCTTGCTCCGTCTGGTTTTTCCCTTATAATTTCTGCCTGTTCGCCAAGGGTATCAGGTAGAAAATCTGTTTCCCTGATTATGTCTGAAACTGAAAGATCCGGTTTCCATTGGTATTTCCCCCGATTTTTTATTGTCCCTTCAATTGAGACGTACTCAATAATATCCCTTGCGAGAAAAGAAATTTCAACCTCATCTCCGTCAGAGAGAACGAAATTTTTAAGTTCTGTTTTTCTTGCATCCTGCAGGAAAAAGTCAATTATCTTTTTCCCTGCTGTAGGGTCATTGCGGAATATTGCTATTCTTTTTGTATCAGCCTCAGGTAAAAATCCTCCAGCATATTCTATCAGGTCTGCAAGAGAAATTTCTCCCTTAAATTCATAAATTGCAGGTCTTCTTACAGCTCCTTTTATCCCGACATAGTTTGTCGAAAGAGGCACATATACGATATCTTCTGGCTGGAAATATATTTCTGGAAGCGTTCCTCCGAAAAGAGTAGGGTATAGGTCTATTTCTTTTTTTGTTCCGTCTTTGCTGATAACGACTATTTTTCTTAAACTACCTCTTGCGTTGATACCACCAGCCATTGCAATCACTTCAAGAATAGTGCTGGAACTGGTTATGACGTATGCTCCAGGTCTTATGATTTCTCCCATCACAAAAACAGGTATAAGCCGCCCTTTTATAAGGGTGAGCTCAACTTTTACATTTTTGTAATTTCTGTCAAACATATCCTGAAGGTATTTCTTAGCCTGGGTAAGACTTTTGCCTGATAGATACAACTTGCCAATTCTCGGAATCAGGATATTACCTTCCCTATCAATTTCTGCTTGCTGGCGGAATTCCACAGGTCCCCAGACTGATATTTCAATTTGATCGCCGGTTCCGAGAAAGTATTTTTCCGGAATAAACCTGGCTGATTCGGAAGTGGCAAGATTCATATTAGAAAAGAAATCCTGGCCAAAGATCTTCAATCCATCGCATAAAGCAGAAACAGTAAAAATCAGAAACCAACAAGCCACCAGCTCAAATATTTTAGTATTTTTCCCAGCCATATCTTTTCTCTCTGTATCCTAACTCTTTCTCAAAAAGTATCTGAAATTTTGAATGACCTTATGCATAAAATATCATCTACTGAAATTTCGTCAAGTTTATCGATAAAGAAAAACAGGCATTTCCCTTCTTAATAAAAAGGTTCTGCCTGTTTTTTTACGACAATTATTTCATATATGCCTTTGCAACCTTTTCAAAAGCGTCGACATAAAGCTTCATATGGCTTTCGTCATAAACAGGATGTGTGAAAAAGCTCATTGTTCTTTCTGAAAGCCACTTTGCCATCTTGCACTCAACCTTTGTATAATCGATCTGCCTGGCATTTGGATCTTTAAATGGATATTTCAATCTCCCAAAACCGTTCTGCTGGACATAAGCCTGTTCTTTGTACATTTCAGGCCACTGTACACCATAAACAGGGACCCCTTCAGCCTCCATCGCATTTACAAATTGCTTTACTGGCACCTTCAGTTTATCCGCGTCAAGCACAAATGGCGCCCACCAGAACGCATTCTGCCTTTCAAGAGTGTCAATGGGCGGATGCAACACAAGAGGGTGATTTTTCAATGCCTCTATTAAATATCTTCCGTTTCTCCTTCGATTTGGCAGATTCCATGTGTCGAATCTTTCCAGTTCGCAAATTCCTATTAAAGATTGTATTTCAGTCATTCTGTAATTGAACCCAACCCTTCTGTGAATATAAGTAAGTTTGGCTTCAAGCTCAAGAAGTTTCAATCTCTGCTGTACATCATAACCATGGTCCCTGAAGGATTTGCACTCCCAGTGAAGATTTTCATCATTGGTAATTACTGCTCCGCCTTCTCCGCCTGTTGTAAAGTGCTTACTCTGACAGAAGCTGAAACAACCAACATCTCCAATTGTACCTGTTTTTTTTCCTTTATATACCCCGCCAAAACATTGCGCGCAGTCCTCAATGACATAAAGATTATGTTTTCTTGCGATTTCAAGTATTGGATCCATATCCGCGACAACCCCGTAGAGATGCACAACAAGGATTGCCCTTGTCCTTTCATTGATGTGCTGTTCAATCCCTTTCGGGTCAAGGGTGTGGGACTGGTCCACATCTGCAAAAACAGGAAGTGCGCCTGCCTGAAGGATGCAGAAAGAAGATGCTATAAACGAATACGAAGGACATATCACCTCATCACCAGGCCCAATTCCAAGAGCAGCCACTGCGGTATGAAGCGCGCTTGTTCCATTTGTTGTGGTGATGGCATATTTTACGCCATTCCATTTTGCCCACATTTCTTCAAACTGTGTTCCATAACTTCCTGTCCAGTAGTTAACTCTTCCTGTTTTAAGTGGTTCAATCGCTTTCTCAATGGTCTTTTCTGAAAATGAAGGCCACATTGGAAATGGTTTATTGTTTATTTTTTCTCCGCCTTCGATTGCAAGCTTTGTCATATCTCCCCCTTTTTAGGATTCGTTTTTCACAGTACTTTATTTTATCAATTGAGCATTCTTTGTCAAAACTTCAATTTTTCAAAAGTTTTATGAAATTGATCAAACATTTCTCGACGCACTCCATCGGCTCATATGCATAGCTTTCCTGTTCAATGATGTACCACTCAGTATTACCTATTGTTTGGCAAAGTTCAATAACTTCTTTCCATGGAATATCTCCCTCACCAACAATTGCCTTGTCATTTGCTGCAGAAAATTCTTTGATGTGGATTGTATCAGACCTTCCAGGAAATTTTTTTAGATATTCAATCACATTTCCACCTTTCCTCATTGCATTTCCTGTATCAAACTGCATAATCACATCCTTTGAAGCTCTCTGGAAAAAAATATCCATTGGGATTTTTCCCTCTAATTCTTCAAACTCTACCCAGTGATTGTGATAACCGGTTTTCATTCCATAAGGTTTTATTTTTTCAGCTATGGAATTGAAAATTTCAGCTGTCTTTTCCCACGCAGAGATTGAATTTCTATACTCTTCCTTCAATCCTGGCACAATCAGATATTTGTTCCCTAAAACCGCATTGAATTCAACAGTTTTCATTAACTGGTCGTCCAGAAGTGTCTCAAGTCCGGTATGTGTGCCACAACAAACTAAATTTAGATCCTGCAAAATATTTCTCAGTTGTTTTGCATCCCTGCCATGGTATCCTGCAAACTCAACTGCCTGATATCCCATCTTTGAGACCTTTGACAGAGTTCCAACAAGGTCTTTTGCGCAATCAGTTCTTACTGAATAAAGCTGAAGCCCTATTCTTGCCATTCGCCCCCCCCTTATTATCCTTTGTAATTAAAATGCTTATCGCAGAAATTCATATAACAGTCCCAGTCGCATTCTGTCAGTCCGTGTCCTCCCTTTCTAATATGATAGCCTATTGCGCCCATAACAGGCCTATCTAAATCAGGCATATCATCACAGGGAAGACCTTCAAGTCCAAAAGGATTATAAACTGGTTCTGCATTTTTTGCAGAAAGAAATTCTCCTTTTGGGTCTGCCCATAGATCCTCATCTGCGCTCGCCACATAAACAGGCCCTGGCGCAATCAAAGAAATTAGCATATGCTGATCAAATGGAAGATTTTCTTCATTCTCATTATATTTTTTGAAATTATCACAGAACCAGTGTGGAAAAGCATTATTTATTACCCTGAGCGTTTCACCGAATTTCCTTCTGCTTAAAGCAGCTCCTCCGCAGCCAGAATTATTGGATATCACAACAGCAAAACGCCTGTCCTGAGCGCCAGCCCACAGCGCTGTCTTTCCAAGCCGGCTGTGGCCAACAACTGCAACCTTTTTTGAGTCAATATCCTGGTCTATTTCACAATAGTCCATTATGCGACTTAATCCGAATGCCCAGGCTGAAATTGCACCCCAGGCATCTGACGGTCTTTTTTCTCCAAAAATATGGTCAAATGCGCCAAAAACACCGTGAGAAAAACAATCTTTTATATCAGGTGCAATATCCCCATAGTATGCTGTTGCAACCCCATAGCCCCTTGAAATAATTTTTCTTACAGGTATCGTTTTAGAATGAGATGCTCTTGTGTTTTCATCAGGTATGTACTTGTTATATGTCCTGTCCCATTGCGGTCTAATCGGGATGGCTTTTTCTTCTGTAACAGTGTGATTCCCGTAAAAATGTAAAAGAGTAAAAATCGGCGCAGGATTTTTTCTGTCGACTGGAAGATATATCAATAGATCAAGAGATGGGTCTTCTTTTTCTGTAAAATAAATTTTAACCTGCTTTCTAATTGCAATTCCACCAAGAGCGTTTTTTTCAGTGTCAAAAATTTCATACCTGAAACAACCTGGTCTTTCTTCAGGCAATCTTCCATACATATGGGTTTTAAAAAGTTCAAGGATTTCAGGCCTTCTTTTTTTCATCCACTCATCCACGTCTTTAATTTCTGTCCCATCAAGGCACAAAAAAAGCTCAGGTAAAGTATAATTCGGAACAAATATTTCATCGTAATTTACTTGAAACGGATTATTAAGGCTCAATTTTCTGACAATTTCTGGATCTGCCTTCCAGCTTATTTCAGACCTCCATTTATTTTCTCAATAGTATAATGTCTGTAAGCCCCGAAAATGGCATTGAAAACAAAACATAATCCTTTTCTTTTTTAAATTCAATCTTTCCATTCTCAATTGATTCTATCTTATTTATTCCCTGTGCCCTGACTCTTAAATCAAGTTTTTCAACTGGCTTTCTCTCCAGATTAACCATAACAAGGGCAAATCCTTTCTCGGATTCAAGCAAACCTGCCTCAAATGTTCCCTGAGAAACTTCTATATATCTTGGCACCTTTGCAATCTCACAGGGCAAAGAAATGATCCTTCTTGCTTTTTCAGGGAAATTTGTCACATAGCCCTCTTTGTTCAATTCTCTAATATGACTGAAAAAGTTGTGTCCGGGCATAAAAGTATAATAGATTATGCTTCCTTTTTTCACCTTATTTTGAACAATCGCAGCTTTTCCATCAGAAAAACTTCCAATAATCTGCGGCTTGAGTTTTCCAGAAATCTCTGCCTTTTTTAAGGTAATATAGACATCATCTTCGAAAGTATTTTCTGGATCTAAATTTAACAAGACTTTTGTCTTTTCAGTGTCTTGCACTATTGCTGTATTTGTTTCCACTCCAATCAACAAAGTGATAATGTCTGTCGGCTTATCATACTCATCTCTTTCCGCAGCTTCCGGAAACAAAACAAGAGTTCCGCCTTTTTCTACAAATTCCCGTAGCTTCTTCTGGTTAGAAACCGGCAGGTGTTTATCCATAAGATAGATAACCCTGTACTGTGAAAGATCTTTTTCATCAATCAGGGTTTCATTGATAACATCTGCATGATACATCTGCTGGGCAAGCGCTATATGAAGATACTGCTTTTCATGCCCCTTGGCTCCATTTTGATCCCATATCTCTTCTGTCGTGCTATAAACAATCGCAACATCCCTTTTAACCGGCTTTCCAGGATAAACAAGGTCTTCTGACTTTCCGATATCTCTTATTACCTTTGCCACGCCTTTATACTGGGAAATGCTGTCAGACCAGTAGTTTTCAGTTGCAGAATATGTTGGCCCATAATAGAAATAGTCGATAATTTTCACGCCATGAGCAATCACAGTAAATCCTTTCATCCTTATTCCATCTTCTCCGTCCATCGTGTTGTAAAAACCAAGTGGCTGGTTATGTTTACTGGCAGCACTTCGAAGGATATCGCAAAGAAAACCTAACCTTTGATACAGCCCGTTTCCCCATGACCTTATACCTGCGTACATCCAGTCTTCAGTCCACATAAGGGTTGTTGCCCTGTTAAGGCCCATTTCAAACCAGTCAGGACTTCCAGGACACATCATACCACCCAGTATCAATGGATGGTCTGTGTAATTCACAAAGGTCAAAACACCAGGGTTATATTCTTTCTCAAGAGTATCTGTCATATTTTTGAAATAGTTGATTGTAATATGCTGCGCATATCTATGGGTCCAGTAATATGCCTTCCTTGCTGCATCAGCATATTTCGGCCCCCAGTTGAATTCAATCTTTTCAATCTCTTTTCTGTCAGTGAAAGGCTTTATGTCAGACCAATCCTTAGCATTGAAATCCTTTGGCTTAAGCCCCTTGCTTTCAACAAACCTATGGAAATCTTCCACGGGCAGTTCATTAAGTTTATAAAGTCCATAATTACCTGGCTCATCTGCAAGAACGACTGCCTGTATTTTTGAAAACGCTTGTTCTGAAACCTTCTTTTCATTTTTTGCTTGATTTACATTGCCCGGGTTATGTGAGACAAACCTATCAAAACCAATCTCCCTGTAAACATCGTATTGTTGCTGATCGCCAGGATAAGATGTCCCATTAATACCAAGTATTTTCAAAGTTTTCAGCTCATTTTTCCAGATCTCAATATCTTTATACAAACTACCATAACCGCTTGCGCCGGTATAAAATGAAAATTCTTTTGGAAGATTCTCCTGAGAAAGATTGAGCGATTGGGCCATTTTAAGATGTTTTTCTGATTCCTGTCTCACTGTA
>JAMWBX010000134.1 GCA_023818725.1 Candidatus Omnitrophota bacterium | reverse complement strand
ATTTTTAATGTTGGCTCCGCAGCCAAGAATATTTTTCTTTACAGAAAATGGCAAATTTATTGATTCCGGGGCAAAACCTCTTGACCTCCTTATCATTAAAATCATATCATCGGGAAGAACCCTCATCACAGAATCATCGCAACCACTAACAATTTTCCTGTTATGAAGAAGAAAAAAGTCTGCTACATCCGAAAGGATGTTCAATGCCTGTTCATTGTCCGTACAAATTGGTTGTTCTGAATAATTCCCACTTGTCATCACAATAAGTTGAAGATCTGGACCTGATTCGAAAATAAGATGGTGAAGTCCGGAATAAGGAAGCATAATTCCGAGATATCTGTTTTTTGGGGCAATATCCTCAAACGCATGAGAATCTTCCCGTTTTTTAAGAAGCACTATCGGAGCAAAAGGAGAAATAAGAAAATTCTCCTCAGCCTCAGAAACAAAACAGTATTTTCTAACAACTGCGAGATTTTTCGCCATTAAAGCAAATGGCTTCTCCTCTCTATTTTTCCTGCGTCTTAGCGATCTCACAGCCCTGATAGAAAATGCATTACAGGCAAGATGAAAACCACCTATCCCTTTGATTGCGACAATTTTTTCACCTGTAAGAAGCCCTGCGACAAGCTTTATGGCATCGGCTCCCTTTGAAATATATCTGCCCTCTGAATCTGTAAGAAAAACCGACGGCCCGCATTTTTCGCAGCAGTTTGTTTGA
Source organism: Candidatus Omnitrophota bacterium (assembly GCA_023818725.1). GTDB lineage: Bacteria > Ratteibacteria > UBA8468 > B48-G9 > DTJG01 > DTJG01. The sequence goes on along the minus strand of JAMWBX010000134.1, from coordinate 3,958 downwards.
GCGTGAAATCTTCTATCAACAGCACTGTAATATTCACGTTGGCACAAAGGGCACATTATGAATTCTTTCATCGATGTATTATCCCTGTCATATGGCAATCCCTCAATAATGGTAAAGCGTGGTCCACAATCCAGGCAGTTTGTAAAAGGATAAAAATACCTACGATTCTTTTTATCAAGTATCTCTGTTAAGCATTTATGGCATATTGCAATATCCGGTGTTATCTCCAACTTTTGTCCTTTTTGACCGTTGCTCCCGAGTATGACAAATTGCGCCTCTTTCTTAAGAGAAATTGGCCTTATGAAAACATCTTTTATCCTTGCTCTCGATGGCGGAGAATTTCTAATTTCAGAAACAAAGTTTTCAACATCTTTCTTTTTGCCCTGAGCCTCTATAACTACTCCATCCATCGTGTTTTTTACAAATCCAGAAATCGAATATTTGCTGGCGGTTCTGTAAACAAATGGCCTGAAGCCAACACCCTGCACAATTCCCCTGATAACAAGCTGTACTCTTTTCATCCTATTTTTGCTTCCTTAACAATACGGCGCGTAAGCATTCCGATATTTTCTCCTGTCTTTCCTGAAACAGCAATGATTTCTGCTTCAGCATTAACCCGTCTTACATAATTTTTAAAACTTTCAATATCAAACTCCAGTACACCCAATAAATCAATCTTGTTAAGAAGTATGAGTTCTGAAATGGAATACATCAGGGGGTATTTTACAGGTTTCTCCTCCCCTTCTGTGGTACTTGTAACAGTCACATTAAAATCGACACCAAGCTTAAATTCAGCAGGACATACCAGATTTCCAACGTTCTCAACAATTACAATGTCCAGTTCAGAAAGTGGAAGATTTTCGATCCCTTTTCTTATCATATGAGCTTCAAGATGACATGCGCCACCGGTATTAATCTGAACCACAGGAATTCCATAGCGACCTATTCTTTCTCCATCAAAAGTTCCTGCAATGTCGCCTTCTATTATTCCGCAGGAAAGATTAAACTTGAGAAGTTCGGGTATAAGTTTTTCAAGTATCGCTGTTTTCCCTGAACCAGGGCTTCCCATAAAGTTTATAGAAAAAATTTGGTTTTCAACAAAAATCCTTCTGTTCTCATCAGCGATTTCATCATTCTTTGCAAATAGATTTTCTCCAATTTGAATCTTTTTTATTACCATGGGTCTACTGTATTTTATTCGACTTCAATCTCAACATTCTCAACAATATACTCTCTTTCTTGCATTGTTTCGCTCCTTTTGACCTTGATCCTTGCGTCCTTAAGTACTGGATCTTCAGCCAAAAGGCAGCTGTACATAAAATTCAAATTTTCTTCATCAAGACAACTGTAATTGTTCACTTTCAGCTCAATCGAAATAACCCTTTTTGCTTTTTCTTTTTCACAGACATTTTTCAAAAGAACAATTAGATTCTGAATAATGCTCATCTCGTGCATTTGATCTTTTCCCGGGTATCAATATTATTTTACACTTTATTACTACCTTTAATAAATTCATAAAAAAAGTGCGCAATCCCCTTTATCGCCTCTTTGACTGGCTTGCTTATATTTGTGCCCTTTGCTATACATTCAGGTTCTATGCCAAGAACAATAATCTTCGCGCCTGTTTCACTGGCCAGATATTCAGACAATAGTGCGATGGGTATTCTGTGTGATATTATATCATATTCCCTCAGATCTTCTTTATCAAAAACTGAAATCGTGCCCGGTTTCTTTCCTGAAACGCATGAGTCTATAATTAAAATATGCGAAGGCTTCATTTTCTTTACGGGAGAAGTAAAATTTTCCGGGGATTCATAACACCTAATAACAGAAACTTTACTAGATTTTTTTTCTTCAAGGATGGTTGAAAGTTCATCGGCCAGTTTCAGTCCGGCACCATCGTCAGACGCATTTCTGTTGCCAATGCACATAATCACAAGCTTGTTAAAATTATGCAACCTAAACTTCAGATCTTGAACCCAGAGATTCATATTTAGCAGTCTGCAGAACCTATTTCTCGCTGGACTGTTGGGCGGTTTTTTTAGGCCTTGCGTAAGTGTAGCTAATTTTGAGTTTCATCCTGCTATCTGTGGCAATCTCATATTCCTCATTCATAAAAAGCGCTTTTGTCGGGCAGGATTCAACACATTGCGCACAATGGATACATCTGTCGTTATGAATGGTCATCTTATATTTCTTTTCCTCTTCTGAAAGAGTTTCTATCTCAATAGCAAAAGCAGGACAATCCCTGACGCAAGATCTGCAAACAATACAAAGCTCAGGTTTCAAAACAGGTGTTCCTCTGAAATCCTTCGGCAGATTAAGCTTCTCAAAAGGATAGCTTACTGTTGCGGGTTTTTTGAACAGATGCTTCAATAATTCAGGTACAAAGGCTCCCAATTTTAGCTTCATCCTATCATCCCCTTTACGATAATGCTTAACAGCAATTGCAAAACAGACAGAGGGATTAAATACTTCCACGAAAAAACAACCATCTGATCCACTCTGATGCGGGAAAAGGTTGCCCTAATAATTGAGAGAATTGCTATTACAATCAATGTTTTTACTATAAATCTTATCAGAGATGCTAGAACTCCGCCAGGAAAACCCGCCATGAAAACTGTTGCAATCAGTCCACTTCCAACAACAAGTTCCACATCGGTCATAAGCCTGAAAAAAGCAAGCTTTTTCCCTGAATATTCAGTAAATGTGCCTCCTACAATCTCTGTTTCCGCATGAGGAATATCAAATGGTGTCCTCTCAAGTTTTGCCTGAAGAGACACCAGTGCAACAAAAAATCCGATTATCTGAAATATTAAAAGAAATGGAAGTTCCTGATAAAAACTTGCTATCTCTGCAAGACGCCATGAATCAGCAACGACAGCAGGACTCAAAACAGCAAGAAACATAGGCACCTCATATCCAAAAAGCATGGTTAACACCCTCACGCCACCAAGAGTGGAAAAGAAATTTGTTGAATGCCAGCCAGCCAGAAATAGTATTAGGGTCGGCAAACTTAAAAGATAAAGCACAACGATGATATCTCCCTGAAACGAATTGAAACCCGTCACCCTGATATCAAAATTCCACAAAGGCAAATAAAGTCCAGCGGTTACCACCGCAGCCAGCCCGACGATCGGTAAAGAAGAAAAAATAACCCTGTCTGCTTTTTCCGGCACTATGTCTTCTTTAAATAAGAGTTTTAGAAAATCGGCTACTGGTTGTAGAATACCTGAACGACCTGTATACGCAGGACCGATTCTGTTCTGCAACCTTGCGTAAAGCTTTCTGTCAAACCACTCACAAAATGTAGAGTACACAAACAAGAAAAGTATGCCTGGATAAACAAGCAGATAAACAAGTTCTTTTATAATGGCCATACAAAATCCTTTCTTATCTCTGGCTTTCTAAATCTCTGTCTAATTTCAGACATTGTCATTATATCTGTATTGCCTTTTTTTCCTTGGACAATCTCAACATACCTTTCAGCACAACAAATACAAGGATCGATTGCGGCAAATATTAAGGGAATATCTGCGACAAAACCATTCTTCAGCATTTCAATTGTTGCCGGATAATTAGCCAGGGTCGGCGCTCTGACTTTTAACCTTTCGGGTTTGTCTGTACCATTACTTTTTATGTAATGAATGTTTTCACCCCTTGGCGCTTCATACCTGCTGACAACCTCGCCCTCTTTAACCTTACGCGGAGCCTTAACCTTTATCTCCCCTGCAGGTAAATTTTTGATGATATATTCAACCATATTCAACGACTCAATGGTTTCTTTAACCCTGACCACAACCCTGCCAAGAACATCGCAAGTATCAGCAGTACAAACATCAAATGGAATTTCAGCATAGATACCGTACGGGTCATCTTTTCTCACATCTGACACAATGCCTGATGCTCTCAATGTTGGGCCAACTGCACAAAGAGCCATTGCCTTTTCTCTAGGTAA
>JAMWBX010000133.1 GCA_023818725.1 Candidatus Omnitrophota bacterium | reverse complement strand
GAACTGCGGCAGGGTAAATCAGCAAAGTCTGCAATAGATTCAGGATATCATCGCGCTTGGTCAGCCATTCTTGATTCAAACATTACAACAATAATCACTGGATCAATTCTTTTCTTTCTCGGAGAAGGCCCTATCAAAGGTTTTGGTTTAACCCTCTCTGTTGGTATAATTGCAAATCTTTTTACCGCGGTTTTTGCAACAAAAGCGATAGTGGATTTTATGGTTGCCAACAGAAGCATTGAAAAGCTGAGGATATAAATGGAGCTTATAAAAAGCACGCGTATTGATTTTATGGGAAGAAGAAAGTGGGCGTATCTTTTTTCACTGGTGTTGATAGTTGCAGGAATGATTGTTTTTGGGTTGCGCGGGAAGTCGAATTTTGGTGTTGATTTTGTTGGAGGAGATCTGATTCATATAAAACTTGCTTCACAGGCATCCGTTGCTTCTATAAGAAGTCAGGTAAAAAATCTCAGCATAACCGAAATAAGTGTTCAGGAAGTGGGAATGCTGCAGGATGAATTCATAATAAAGTCTCCACCAGGAACTTCTGACAGGATTCTTGAATCTATTGAAGCGAGGTTTGGGAGGGAAAAAATTGAGGTACTGGCAAAATCCGTGATTTCTCCCTCAATGAGCGTTACTTTGAGAAAAAGAGCCCTGACCGCGTTTTTTGTGGGGTTAATAGGAATTTTACTCTATCTTACCATAAGATTTGAATTTCATTTTGCTGTTTGCGCGACCATCGCTGTTTTGCATGATTTGCTAGTGGTGCTTGCTATACTGGCGCTTTCAAAGAAAATAATAGATGGAATAATTATTGCTGCTTTGCTTACGATTGCCGGTTATTCTGTGAATGACACTATTGTGATTTTTGACAGAATCAGAGAAAATTTGAGAAAGACGCGTTCTAAAAATTATTTTGAGTTGTTCAATCAGTCCATCAATGAAACCTTAAGCAGGACGATTCTAACAGTTCTCACAGTTGTTTTTGTTGATATACTACTGCTGATTTTTGGAGGAGAACCACTTAAAAATTTTGCTTATACTCTTCTTCTCGGATTTTTGATAGGGACATATTCCTCTATATTTGTAGCTTCAGCAATTCTGATTGACTGGCAGAGAAAATTTGGTCTTAGATTTAAATTATGAAGTTGACAGGCGGTTTTTTCAAGGGACGTGTTTTATCTTACAAAAAAACATCAGGACTGAGACCCACGCGGAACATTGTAAGAGAAGCGATTTTTGATATGCTGGGTAGCCATGTCAAAGGAAGTAATGTGCTCGAACTTTTTGCAGGAACAGGAGCGCTGGGATTTGAAGCGTTAAGTCGTGGAGCTTCGTTTGTAGTATTTGTTGATAATTCAAAGCAGGCAATTAAGCTTCTTTTGAAGAATGCGAAACTGCTTAATTTGCGAGGAAATTTTAGAATAGTAAGAATGGGAGCAGAGTTGGCGCTCAAAAAATTTGCAGCTTCCGGCCACAGGTTTGATATTGTTTTTGCAGACCCACCGTACGGGTTTGGTGAATCGAAATTGTTGCGAATTTTTTCAGGTGCGTTTAAGATTTTAAATGATGGTGGGCTGTTTATTCTTGAAACAGGCAATGAACCTGGTGTTTACAAAAATTTGCAAATCGCGGATTTCCATCTGTTAAAGGAAAAGAAATATGGTTCAGCAAAAGTGCAGATTTATCAGAAGAAAAGAACGTCTGGCTGTGTATCCGGGTAGTTTTGATCCTGTTACCAATGGACATATTGACATTATCGAAAGAAGCTTGAAGTTCATAGATAGATTGATCGTAACTGTAGCCCAGCATCCTGCCAAAAACCCCCTTTTTTCTTTTAAAGAAAGGATGGAGATGCTAGGAGAGATATTTCAAAACAGACAGGAAGTTATGATTGATAGCTTTGATGGACTTCTTGTTAATTACCTTGAAAAAAAGGGAGTCTATCTTGTAATCCGTGGTTTGAGGGCAGTGTCTGATTTTGATTACGAGTTTCAGATGGTATTGACCAACCGGAAACTTCTTTCGCGAATCGAAACGATTTTTTTGACTCCTAAGGAAGAATATCTATATTTAAGTTCTTCTGCTGTAAAAGAAATCGCGAAACTGAAAGGGCCTGTTGAAAGATTCGTACCGGAAATTGTAGCTGAGAAATTAAAAGAAAAATATCGTTCGGGATTTTAAAAGGGAGAACAAAATGACCACTTCAAGACGACACAGCAATAGCAGGAGAGACAGCAGGAGAAAAAATAATAGGAAGGTTCTCCAGCCGGTTCTTGTGGCATGTTCCAATTGTGGCGCGATGAAACTTCCGCACAGGATATGCAAGGAATGCGGCTACTATAATGGAAAGCTCGTTGTTGCTAAAAAGGTAAAAGAAAAACAACCCAAGAAATAATGATTAGAATAGCTGTTGATGGTATGGGTGGTGATCATGCTCCGGCAGCAGTGATTAAAGGAATTCAACTTTTCCTTGAAAAAAAGGGGTCAGCCACAGAGGTTATCTGTGCCTGCGTTGAAGAGAAAATCAGGCAGGTGCTCGATCATAGCATTTCTGGTATGAGGCTTGTTAATTGTGATGCTTGCATGCCGATGGACGCCAAACTTTCTCTGTCTGCTTTGAGAAACAAAAACACCACGATGCACAGTATAATCCAGATGCTTAAGGCCAGAGAAGTTGACGTGGCGTTCAGCGCAGGAAATACTGCGTTATTTGTTTCCATTGCGATCAACGAACTTGGCCTTATAGAAGGTATTGATAGACCGGCAATATGCGTGCATCTGCCAAATTTAAGAGAACGTATTACTCTTTTTCTTGATGTCGGTGCAAATGTTTCTCCAAAGCCTGTAAATCTTTTGCAGTATGCAATTATGGGAAGTCTTTATGCAGAAAATGTTATCGAGATAAAAAACCCAACTGTTGGGCTTTTGAACATCGGTGGAGAATCGGGAAAAGGCGATGAGCTCAGACAGCTTACCTATAAGAGGCTTACTGAAAGTTCAGCAGTTAATTTTATTGGTAATATAGAGGGTCATGAAATATTTACTGGCAAAGCCGACGTGATTATCACTGATGGTTTCTCCGGCAATATTGTTTTAAAGGTTAGCGAAGGTATTGGAAAAGCCTTTAAAAACATCATGTTTCGTGAAATAAGTAAATCCATTTCGGGTAAAATCGGGCTTTTTATAGCGAGAAGATCCATTATGAACTATGCAAGAAAAACTGACTATGCGGAATATGGGGGAGGTATTCTGCTTGGCATTAAAGGGATACTGATTATAGGCCACGGCAGATCTTCTCCAAAGGCGATATGTAATGCGTTACGACTTGGCGAAAAAATAGCTGAAAAGTCATTTATCGAAAAACTAACGGAGTATGAAGAAAAATGGGTTCAAACATAACAGGGATTGGATCGTATGTTCCGGAAGAAGTTTTGACCAACGCGGATCTTGAAAAAATGGTCGATACTTCTGAAGAGTGGATTGTAACTAGAACAGGCATCAAGGAAAGGAGAATATGTCCTGGGGATAAAGCAGCTTCTGACCTGGGGACTGAAGCTGCAAGGAGGGCAATTGCAGATGCTGGTATTGAGGCATCTGATGTTGAGATGATCATATGCGCAACAATAACAGGGGATATGATATTTCCTTCCACGGCGTGTGTTATTCAGAACAATCTTGGAATAGAAAATGTTCCTTGCTTTGATATTTCAGCCGCCTGTTCTGGCTTTATTTATGGCCTTGAAATCGCTAGAAATTTTGTTGACAACGGCAGATACAATAAGGTTCTGGTTGTGGCTGCTGAGTGTATGAGCAGGGTTACAGACTATAAAGATCGTTCTACCTGTGTCCTGCTTGGAGATGGTTCTGCTGCTGCCATTGTAGAAAGAAGCGATAGCAATTTCGGTATCCTGGATACATATATTGCAGCTTGTGGAAAATTTGGCAATCTTCTTTATGTACCTGCTGGTGGATCAAGGATGCCTGCGACTCATGAGACAGTTGAAAATAGATTGCATTATATGAAAATGGAAGGTTCTTCCCTTTTCAGGATAGCCGTGGTTGCGATGGGTGAGGCGGTAAAAAAGGTACTTGAAAAAAATAAAATAGGAATTGAGCACCTTTCAATGATTATTCCACACCAAGCGAATATTCGAATCATTCAGGCAGTCGCAAGAATGCTTAATTTTCCCATGGAGAAAATGTTTTTGAACATCGAAAAATATGGAAATATGTCAGCGGCTTCTGTTGGTGTTGCGCTTGACGAAGCGGTCAAATCAAAAAAAGTAAAAAAAGGTGATTTGGTGTGCATGGTTTCTTTTGGCGCAGGACTTACATGGGCTGCCAACATTATGAGATGGGGAAAAGATGATTAGGAAAAGAGTTGGGGTGGTGTTCCCCGGACAGGGTTCGCAGTATGTTGGGATGGGGAAAGACTTTTATAACAAATATGAAATAGTCCGAAAAATATTTGATATAGGTAGCCAGATATGTGGTTTTGATATAGCTTCTGCATGTTTTGATGGACCGGTTGAAAGGCTTACAGATACCGAGATATGTCAGGTTTGTATATTTGCGGTGGACTTTTCATGCTGGAAGGTTTTTCAGCAGGAGTTTCCCGTTGAGCCTGTTTTTACATCAGGACACAGTCTTGGTGAATATGCTGCATTTACTTGCGCCGAAGCCATTTCATATGA
>JAMWBX010000132.1 GCA_023818725.1 Candidatus Omnitrophota bacterium | reverse complement strand
GGAGGCGGTGGTGCTTCGCCCCCTGGTGGAGGTTCCATCCCTGGCGCAGGTGGACCAGGAGGCTGTGGTGCTGCCGGTTGGGGTCCTGCACCCGCCGGTGCTGGCGCAGCCCCTGCGGGATAAATGTTGTTAAGATAGATTCTGCTGCTGGGCAATGAGCTTCCAATTGCAATAATCCGGTCAAGCCAGAGAGTCTTTTTTTCGAAAAGATTCTGAAGAACCCCCATTCTTCCTTTTACATCATTGATACTCTTCTGCAGGGATTCAACCTGTGGTTTGAATTGCTCATATTCCTTAAGTGCAGTATCAAGCTCAGTTTTGTAATTTTCGCAAGCTGTCTTTTCGATCCTTAGAAAGAATAGTGGCGTCAGGGTTAGAAGAACAGCCATAAGAGTCGAAAAGAAAATATAAGGTCTGTTCTCAGCAAATTCCCTCATTCGGATAATTTCGACCGGTAGCATATCGATTGTTATAATCGCCTGATTTAGGGTTCTGAGTGCGATGCCGCACGCAACCGCAATTTCGTGGCCCTTACCGGCTAGAAATTCTTCATAATCAGGATTGACATCACAAAACTCCAGTGGGTCAAGGTATGAAACTGATGCTCTAAGTTTTTGCTCAAGATATCCCTTCAATCCAATCATTTTTGACATGCCACCACAAATAAAAAGTTTGTTCAGTTCAGGTCCCTTTAATGTAAAACGCCAGTAGTCAATAGAATTCTGTAGTTCTGTATTCAGGGAGTCTATAATTGAGGCTACAAGAGGTGAATTCATACCCTGTTCGATCTTCATCCTTTCGGCCTCCGTAAACTCAATCTTCTGGGAATCCACCAGGGTGGAGGAGATGCTGTCTCCGGTAGTGGTTAGTGACCTCATCAAAATTCTCTCCTGGTGGTTGATAATAAGATTCGATGACTGAGCTCCAATGTCAAGAATTGCCTGACACCCCTGACTGTTATATTGAGGGGAAATACGGTAAAGGTTATACAGAGCAAAAAAATCAGTATCAAGGGTCTCAATTATCAAACCGAATGGTACCAGATGAGCAATATAATCATTTACAAGGTCCTTCTTGGCTGCACACAGCAGAATAAGAAAGGTCTTATCTGTCTCAGCAATTATTTGATATGCCCAGGAAACAACCTCAATGGGAAATGGAATCTGCTGCTGGATTTCAAATCTCAAAATATCCCGAAGCTTTCCGATAGGAACCTTCGGAACACTTATCACCCGGATGAGAAGCCCTCTTCCCGGCAGGGAAACCGCAGCTCTTTTTGCTTGAAGCGATCTTACAAACTCTTTTCCTTCTGTCCTGAGAACGCCTATGCGAGCATCGTAAGGAAAATTAGGCGCGTCATATTGCTGATAGCTTTCTATTCTGAACCTGCTGGAGTTTCTTCCGGGTACAAGTTCAATTGCTCTAATGTGTGAAGTGCCAAAATCAAAAACAAGATGCTTTGACTTACCGATTTTCATGGGCTCAGTGTCTCCATTCAAATATGTACGAGAATTTTAACGCGCTCAAATTCCAGCCTGCAACCGGAATCATTACTGAACCCTTCTATTATAGTAGTTGCGGGGGACCGATTTGAACGGCCGACCTCCAGGTTATGGGCCTGGCGAGCTACCACTGCTCCACCCCGCAGTAAGTTATAGTCTACTTCCCTTAGTTAAATTTGTCAACTCCTTGATGATTTCTGCTTGGAGAGTAGAAATGATTTTCTTTGCCTCTGCACACGATTTCATAATTTTTTCCTGTCGTGCTTCAAGCTTATCTATCATTTCATACAGACTTAAAAAATAGACCACACAAACATCAAGCATGTCTGCGTGCGGCATCCTTATCTGTAAGTCCTTCAGATCAGAATTTATCCTTGATTCAACCCTTCTCATAAAAGAATCATCCTTATCAGTAGCAATATTGCATGTCCTTCCAAGGACTGTAATTCTATACCTTTTCATTTCCTGACGGATATTGAGAACTTTTTCTCAAGCCCATTAATAATCTCTTTCATCAACTGGTCGACATCTTCCCTCGAAAGCTTGCCCTCATTGTTTGAAAAAACAATACTTATTGAAACACCCGTACTTCCAGCGGGAACGTTTTTACCCCTATAAATATCAAAAACTTCCACGCTTTCAATAAAATTTGCTATACTGCGAATGAAGGTTTCCACATCTTTCCAGTTGGCAGTATCAGGAACCACCAACGAAAGATCCCTCGTAATAGAAAGAAATTTTGGAAGAGGTGTATAGGTTATTTGAGAAAATCCAGCTTCGATAAATTTCTCAAGCATTATTTCACAAAGAAAAACACTCTGGTGCTCGAGGTCATATCTTTTCAGAAAATCTCTGGAAGGTAAGACAATACGGGCAATACATCCATGCGTACCTGAGAATTCTATCATCGTACCTTCATTTAGTATATTTACCTTCTCCACCAATTCAGAGTAATCAATCTTTTTCAAAATTGCCTGTACCCTTCCCTTGAAAGAATAATAATCGTATTTGTTCATTACACCAAGACATAAAACAGGTTTTTCAATAAATTCCAGCTCGTTCTTATAATAAACGTTCCCGATCTCAAAAATCGAGACGCTCTCTATTTTTCTGTTATGGTTGTCCCTGATGTTATTCAAAATTCCAGGAATCAACGAATTTCTCAGATAGGAATAATTTTTAGAGAGAGGATTTATGATTTCAATCGCTGATAAACCATAAGAGAAATACAGCTCATTTTCATCAAGAAGTCCCGTATTAATTACTTCTGTAAATCCCATTTTCGTAAGCAAATCCTTAAGGGCATCAGTCCGCATAAATTCATGGCTGGACGGAGTAAAAGCAATTGACGCTACAGGCATCTCCTCAGGGATTTTATCATAACCCCAGTACTTCGCTATCTCCTCTATGATATCAACATCAGTTTCTAAATCGGGTCTACCTTCACTTATTCCCACCACCAGTGCGTCAGATTCCACATTCACTTGAAAGTCAATCTTTTTCAGCACACCTACTGCAAAATCAATCGGAATTTTGCAACCTAGATAGGATTCAACCCTTTGCAGGTTAACAAGCAAATTTTTCTTAACTGACAGATTTTTCCCAGCGCTGGTTAGCACAGAAACCCTGCCACCGCATACATCATGAATCAATTTACAACATCTGTCAAGAGCAGGAATTATCAATGAAGGGTCCGCCTTTTTTTCAAATCTCGTTGAAGCATCAGTTGAAAGGCTAAGTAATTTTGAAGCCTTCCTCACCCTTGAAGGTTCAAAAAATGCACTCTCAACAAAAAGATTTTTTGTTTTATATGTCACCTCTGTATTCGATCCTCCCATGATTCCTGCTATTGCCACCGGTTTTTCAGCATCAGCAATTACTAGAACATCAGGCGAAAGTTCCCTTTTATTGCCATCGATGGTTACAATCTGCTCACCAACTCTTGCTCGCCTGACGATTATTTTTCCTTCAAGCATGTCAAGATCAAAAGCATGAAGCGGATGCCCTAATTCCCACAGCACAAGGTTGGTTATGTCAACGACATTGTTGACACTGCGAAATCCGGCTGCAGTAACCCTGTCAACAAGCCAGCCAGGAGATGGCTCCACTATCACATCTTCAATAATTCTTCCAGCATAAAAAGGACAATCCAGAAAAGATTCTATTTCCACATACATCAGCTTTGTTGATTCTTCCTTTATTGACCTATCCGGATAACGGAGCTCGACCCTACCAAATGGTGCAATTGCTCTGATAATACCTATCGCACTCAGAAGATCCCCCCTATTGGCAGGGGCCTCAATCTCCAGAAAGACATCATCACTCTCTTTGAAAATTTGAGGATTGAGTCCGAGCATACTCAACCAGTACTCCACATCATCTATTGAACAACTACCTTCTAAGTACCGTTGCAGGTCTTTTATACTGAATCTCATTGAATTACTTAAACTGGTTCAAAAAACGCATATCATTAAAAGACAGATGCCTGATGTCGTCTATCCTGTATTTTATCATTGCTATTCTATCAATACCCGCTCCAAAAGCAAAACCAGTCAATTGCGGATCCTTAAGCCCTGCCTTGCGAAAAACTTCAGGATGAACCATTCCGGCGCCAAGAAGCTCAAGCCATCCTGACCAACCACAAGTCTGACAACCTTTACCGCCACATATAACACATGATATGGATACCTCGGCGCTCGGCTCAGTAAATGGAAAATAGGATGGAAGAAATCTTATCCTGATTTCAGGTCCAAACAGTTCTCTTAGAAAAAAAGCCAGCACAGCTTTAAGATTGCTGAATGTTATATTATAACCGACCATAAGCCCCTCAACCTGGTGGAAGACAGGCGAATGAGAAGCATCAAATGCATCCCTTCTGAATGTCTTTCCAATAGCTATGATTCTCAATGGAACTGAAAATTTTTCAAGTACTCTTATTTCTTTCATTGTTATGCTAATGTTATTTTCTTACTATTTCGTACCACTCTATTAAAAAAAAAAATATGCGTAAAAATGTTACGAATCCAAAGCGTGTTGTTGAAAACAAGAGAAACGGGAGAAAAATAAGAACATAAAATGTACATCGCGCGACTTTTAATAATACTTAAAAAGTACTTTTGCGATACTTTTGTTACAGAGTTCAGACACAGATTGAAATGTAAAGTGAGTCAATTTTTTTTCTTCTATTCTACGAAAGTTTTTTAAATT
>JAMWBX010000131.1 GCA_023818725.1 Candidatus Omnitrophota bacterium | reverse complement strand
AAATCGTATGGGCCTCCTGCTTTGAGCCCTTTAATTTTCCCGGTGAAGTTCCCATTTTTTGCTTCACCAACGCAAACATTTTTGAAATTTTTCACAATACCATTTGTGTCCTTTACAGTTAGTATAACCTTACCATAAGTTTTGCAGAAGCCTGAAAATTCAGTATCAGTAAGCTTTTTATCGTCAACCTGCAAAACCATATGGTCAAACAATCCTTTTTCTATTTCCATCCGGGTTTCTCCTTTTTATCGTTTTTTCAGCAAAAGGACATCAACATCTTTGATAGGAACTTCACAAAAAACGCCTTTTTCCTCCTGTGTAAAAGGAATCCTGCCACCTGAAACACTTTCAATTTCTTTTATTTTTTCCGATGTTATAAAACCAATTCTTATTTTTTCTTTTTCAGAACCTGACCAGTTCAAAACTGTTATAGCGATACCTTTTTCAGAAACCAGCGGCAGCGCTTCAATCATTGGCTCACTTACCGAAACAAATGGTCTTACACCTGATTTTTTAACAGACTCAACAATAAAAGATCTGATTTCTGGTGAAAAACCGACCGGCAGGCCATTGTAGCCTGTTTTGCCGGATTCTATTTGCGAGAGCATATATGAACAACCAGGATAAAAGGCATAATGGATAACCCTGCCTTTTCCCACAGGAGCAATGATAGCCGCAGGACTTCCGTCTAAAAATGTCGCCAGAATCTCTGAATTCTTCCTGAATTGTGAAATCTTACCTTTTATCCAGGCAGCCTTAAAAGAACTTTGTTCAGTTTTTACTTCATCAACCCCTGATTGTTTCCAGTTATTCCACGAAATAACTATCCTTGGATGGCTGTTTTCTTCTATCTTGATACCTGCCCATGAGTAAAAACTATTAGTTGGTTCATCATATCTATCAGCTGTTATTGCAGAATAAGTCGTAACAACAGTACCACCGGATTCCACCCATTTCTTTAATGAACTGATACACTCTTCAGGCAGATTGGGTGCTGTAACAAAAAGGACTTTGTAGTTTGACATTACCTTTGGATCTGTCAGGTCTTTCTCATCCACAAAATCCGCTGGAATATTCTCATGCATCAGGGCAATATAAATATTATAGACCTCAGCCATATATGTGGTTGTGGCATTGTTCTGATTAACATTTGTTGCATCAACTATTCCTGATGCCTTCTCCATTTCCTTCTGATCCCATACAAGGCTGCTCTGTGGAGTTAAAATTGCAACCTGCGGAATCAATGGTTTTCCCGGATATAATAATTCTTCCGCTTTTGCAGTAATTGTGGCTGCTCTCATAATTCCATTTATAACCTTTGGATTTTCTGACCAGCAGTTCCCCGGGAAATTGTATTCAGGCCCAAAAACATAAAACTTGATAATTTTGCCGCCATGTCCAAAAATACTCATCATCTTTTGCGTAACACCCTCTCCTGCTGTCCTGCCTATCACATATCCACCAAAAATTCCATTACTTTTTCTTGCAGAGCTTTTCATCTTGCTGCAATAAAATGACCACTGGTAAGCAAGATTGTCTCCAAACCAGTCCTCTGTCCATATACATGTTGAACCTCTTGCCCTTCCAAATTCAAGCCAGTCATGACCTCCCATTGCGGCATCAGGGCTGTTTTTATCGGGATTATGCCCGAATGGTCCCGGGAAATAAAATCTGCCTGCAAAGAAATTCCAGTTGACGGTTATTGGAAGACCTGGATAAAACGCTTCTTCAAGAGCCTTTGTCGCCCTTGCAAAAAGGCCGTTTGAAACATCTGCAAAAAACCTGCATGTCCAGTAATAAAGCCTTCTTGAAGCCAGATCTTTATTTGCGGCGCTTCTTCCAAGCGGTCTAATATTATCCCATTTCCAGCCATCGCCGCCTAAATCATTTGGTTTGAGACCTTTTGCTTTGAGGTAATTGTGAAATCTTTCAAGATTCTTTGGATTCTCATTAACATACTTAAAAACTGAAGGAAAATACCATCCGGGTTCATCAGAAAGGGCAAAAAGGGCCATATCCCGGACATCATAGCCTGCTTCAATATATTTTTTTGCGATATCCTGAGCCCATTTTTTCAATGCAGTATCCGATGTCTGGTTCTCGTCAAAATCAAATGCATAACCTGGAGGATTATAAACAGCCCAGTGGATTTTCTTAATGTCTGTCTGCAGAAGTAGATCCCTCAAATTTTTATCAGCAGGCATCAAAAATACATTGAAACCCAATCTTGAAAGATTATCCAATCCTTGTTTCCAATCATAAAAATCGCTGTCTCCGCCAATAAACCTGTCTACAATAAGCAGTTTTTCCGGTCTTTTTATCTCGCCAATGGACAAAGCAGCTTTATTGATATGTTCCCAGTATTTCTGGTTATACTGAGCCATTGTCCCCATCTTTGCAATCCCGTTTTCCTCCCACTGCAAAACACCAGCGGTCATTGAACCTGAGGCATATGAAAGAGCCTGCGAAGAATATTGTTTTTCATCCACATTGAACTCAAAAAATACTTTTGTTTCAGGGGCGCATGGATTGATGCGAATATGAATAACAAGCGGATACCTGTTCATATAAAGGTTCGGATAGAGCTTTTTTATCGCGCCGATCTGTTCAGCACTAATTTTTGTCCAATCACTCCAGTTGCCTTTCTCCACGAAAAAGTTTATCTTTGCTCCATCAACAACAACCTGATACCTGCCTGTCTGACTTTGCTCAGGCGGCTCAATCTTTAATCTGAAAGAAAATTCTTTACCATATGAAAATGCAAGCACTGCACCAGAAACTAAATAAGCGCACAGGAAAAAAATAATTTTTGCGACAGCTTTTTTCATTTTTTCACTCCCTTTAATTTTTCATCAATAAGCTGGGCTGCTTTCTCTCCTGAAAGGAACATTCCACCAAATATCGCTCCCATTCTTGGCGAACCAAAAACAGCATTTGCAGCCATACCGCAGACAAAAAGACCCGGATAAATTTCTTTTGTATTATCAAGTATCTCTGCCTCTGCTTTATCTGCCCACATTGATTTTTCACCACAGACAATACCTTGTGGTGTATTAAGGTTCTTGCCTGTTTTTCTCTCAACAATCCTGCATATTTCTGCATCATGGCCTGTGGCATCAACAACAAATCTTGCTTTTACTGAAAGCGGGTCAACATGAAGTTTTGACCAGACAACTGAACTCCAATTTATTACAATCCCGCAGATTCTTTCTTCTCTCACCACTACATCTTCAACACTGGTCAGATTAAAAATTTTAACTCCTTTTTTCATTGCTTTATAACAGAGGGCAGAGATTGTTTCTATGGAACTGGCAACAAAAAGTTCATCGTTGTACTTTCGGGTTGATATTCCAAGTTCTTCCATAATCCTGATGACCTGCTTTTGGATAACAATGCTGTTAAACATCATACCACCACCAGGCATACCACCTCCAGCCCGCAAATGCCTTTCAAAAACAGCCACCTTATAGCCTGCCTGAGCCAGTTTATATCCGCACATCAGTCCTGATGGCCCAGCGCCAACAATCGCTATATCAAGTTCTAAACTTTCAAGGAAATTTCTTGTAAAATCCTCAACAATCGCTCTTGAAATATCAATCTCTTCCATTATCTCTCCTTATTTTGAATCTTTTACAACAATTTCTTCTGGTAGCATCAGTTCCCACGGGTTTCTTGCAAAACAGGATGGAACTGTCATAAGAACACAGGCTCCAGTAGCCTGCTCAATCTTCCATATCTTACCATCTTCTCCTTGCTCAACAGGGATGCTGAAATATGTTTGAGTTCCAGGAAAGGAATATACCTTTTTCCCGGATGAATTCAAAACCGCGCCCAGTCCTGTTGCATACCCGCCAATAAGCTTTGTCCCTTTTGGCACATAGAAAACAAAATTCCATCGACCCGTAAAATGTGGCTGCTGATCAAGAGAAGTAAAAATTGTCAACGGTGTTTTATCTAAAAATTCAACCTTTGTTCCTGCCATTCTATCAGATACTTCAATCCAGTGCAAACCCTGGTATTTTGTTTTCAGCGTTATAAGATATTCCTGTTTGTCAGGTTTAACACTGGCACTATCAATAAAGGTTGAAAACTCCTGTTCAGCCGGATAAAGAAGTATACTAACATCTCCCCTGTCGTTGTAAATCAGTCCTCCTGTCACCTTAAGTTTTATTTCTGCTGGTTCTTTCTCTATCCAGATGTAATAAAGGTTTTTCCCTCTCGTGCTGAAAATTGGATTGTCCTGTGGTTTATCCACAGCATTAGTAAGCCTTGATGAAGGAACAAGTTTCATACTGAAAGAAAGCGGCTTGAAGTCAACAAGTTTGTTTCCCGCAATTCCGTCTTCAATGATTTTTTTGATTTCTTCTTCTGAAAATGGCTCTTTACTCTTCCAGGGATTTTTTCCTTCCGGCACATTCCATTTTGCATCATCAGGAACATTTACGCTTTTGTCCCTACCCGGCAGGTCCCTGTAAAGCGCCAGCGAATGAACCATACAGGTGTCTTTGATACGATAGGCAAATTTAATCACATCTTCAAAAGCCTTCTGTCTTGCTTCTCCTGATTGCGCTGAGTATCTTTTGACTAATTCAACATATCTTGTGTATAAAACAAGGTCATTGATTCTTGACTGAATCAAAGGATCCTGCGCCTTTTTCTTTGCCTCAGCAAGTGTTCTGTACATTCTTCCTATAAGATCCTCTGTAAGCAG
>JAMWBX010000130.1 GCA_023818725.1 Candidatus Omnitrophota bacterium | reverse complement strand
TCCTTGCAGGCATTGGTGTTTTCCTTACAGGATTTCCACCATCAATCGCCAGTTTTTCCATATCATCCCCTTTTATCTTCTGCTTGTGAACCACCCGCCAAGGTCTTCAGGGTCTCCTGTATCGCCTGGAAGGAGTTCTTTATAGTTTTCAATTACTTTTTTGAATGCGTCAGCATATTGGTTAATTATTTCAGGCCAGAAGTGTTTGAACCATGGAACAGCGAAAACCTTTTTCTGAAGGGACTCAGCCACTGGCAGTTGTTTATCGTTTTTGCGCACATCAACCTCAGAAAACGCAATTCTTGTTGGTTTTCCATGTCTGTAAACATCCACAGTTTGAAATAATGGATGCGTGTGAAGTGCTTTGTTGCAACCTGGATATGTCCCGACTCCTTCTGCTCTGAGAGCTTCACAGAATCTTGATATCGATAAGCCCTCCAGTTCTTCTTTGATATATCTACCCAGTGAAGCATACCAGCCGCCTTTTGTGCAACCGGAATCTTTTGGTGGTCTGTGAGGTCTTATGCCAGGATAGCCTTCTAAAAGGTCCCAGAAATAATTCATTGCTTTATCAATTTCCACCATATCAGTTTGAAATTGCTTAATCTGCACAAGTCCGATCGCTGATGACATCTGATGCATCCTGTATTTATATCCGCCCCATGGAAGGCCTGATAGATTTTTCAATTCAGGGTTTTCAATTTCAGAATGTCTTTCATAATGGCCAAAAAGAATTGCCCTCTCATAAATTTCTCTATTATTTGTAAGCATGATACCTGCTTCTCCAACTGCAAAACTTTTACCACTCATCAAAGAAAAGGCAGAGACATCTCCGAATGTGCCCACAAGCTTTCCCTTGTACAGAGCGCCATGAGCATGAGAAACATCCTCAATTATCTTAATGTTATATTTCTTTGCTATCGGCATAATCCTATCCATATCTGCTGGATATCCGGCGTAGTGGACCACTATAATTGCTTTTGTGCGAGAAGTAATTCTATGCTCTATATCGTCCGGATTGATACAGAGAGTTTCAGGATCTATATCAGCAAAAACCACAGTTGCGCCAAGTGAGAAAGCAGGCAGACAGCTTGCCCAGTATGTGGTGCTCTGACATATTATTTCGTCTCCTTCGCCGATACCTGCTCCGAACATTGCGCAGTGCAGCGCGCTTGTGCCATTATTGCAGCCCAGTCCATATTTCATCTGATGCCAGTCAGCGAAAGCCGTTTCAAATTCTTTTGTAATATCAATAGAGGACATCTTCCATTCGTGCAAAACCTTAAGTACAGCGTCTTCCATTTCTTTTGTAATGTTCCTTTTGAAAATGTCGTCAGACTTATTTTTGACTGCTGGTTCTCCGCCGAAAAGCGCCAGTTTGCTCATAAACACTCCTTGTGATTTCAATTATCTTATTCCAGATGCAGGAGTTGTTCAAGTTATTTTTTGCTGAGCTGCTGGAAAATTTTGCGGTATGAAGCAGGGCTTGCGCCTGTGATTCTTTTGAACGATTTTACAAAAGAGCTTATGTCAGAAAAACCAGATCTTCCAGATATCCCTGAAACTTTCAAATCGGTTTCTTTCAAAAGCTTTTTGGCTTCTTCAACCCTTCTCCGTATCAAATATGTTTTAAATGACACCCCGGCATATTGAGTGAAAAGATGGCTTAAATGAAACCGGGAAACATTAAGTTCCTTACTTAAACTCTTAAGGGTGATTTCTCGGGCAAAGTTTTGTTCGATATAAGAAATTGCTGACTGCACTATTTTGTTTGTATTTGCTTGCCGGTTGATTGCTTGACCTTCTTCTATCCTGCGCAGAAGCAAAAGGCAAATCTGTTCAATGAAGTTTGTTGTTGACTCCTTCCAGAATTTATTTTGCTGTTTTATTTCGCTATCTGCGGCATCAAGCAAGAATTCAATAATTGAAAACTCTTTATCGCTGAAAAAAATCTGATGTGGAAAGTTTTTGTTGCAATAGATCAAGGACGAAATGTGTTTTTCTATAAATGTTTTTTTAAAGATTCCCGGATACAGCATAACAGAAGTTTTGTCAATAAAGTTTTTTGCACCGCCTGAAAAAAAATGATGGACTTCGTTGCTGTGAATGATAAGAGCAGACGATGGCTTAACAGCATATCTTCTGTCCTTGATGAAATAAAATCCTGTTCCTTTTTTAATGAACTGCATTTCAAGATCTGCGGTATGATAGTGTAATCTGTGCGAAGGAAAAGTTTCACCATATCCGCGCGCATGAGCGATTTTTACTGGAAACCCTGTCCCATCAAAAATTTTTTGAATGTATTTTTTCACCGATGGCATTTTGTGATATTATATATCAAATAAACGGTGTTTCTATATGGGAATAAAAGTAGAAAGGAACATCAGAGTAAAGATGCGAGACGGAATTGATCTTGCGACAAATGTCTTTCTTCCTGATGAAAAAGGTTCTTGGCCGGTTGTTCTTGTAAGGACTGCCTATAATCGCAATTTCGTCAATCCTGTCGATTTTCTTAACAGAGGCATTGCTTTTGTTTCGCAGGACTGCAGGGGAAGATATGCTTCTGACGGTTCTTTTTATCCTTTTATCGATGAGGAAAAAGACGGGTATGACACACTGCAATGGATTACAAAACAGCCCTGGTGTAACGGGAAAATTGGAATGTATGGTGCTTCATATCTTGCAGCAACCCAATTTTTTGCGGCAATATCAGGTAGTAAACACTTAACTACGATCGTTCCTCAGTTTATGACAGGCGATTGCTGGAAGCAGGGATACTTCTGTAACGGCGCTTTTTCACTTGGTCTAACCTGGAGCTGGCTCTGCTTTGAAACAAATAGCAGAACTTCAGAAGCTCAAACAATGCCTATATTTGATGTTGCAGAGCTGGTCAAATCCCTGCCAATCATAGAGCTTGACGCAAAGAGTGGATCAGGAATTGTAAAATCGTACAGGGATTTTGTCTCAAATAATGTGTACGGGCATTTCTGGAAAAGGTTCAACCTTTTATCTCACTATGAAAAGTTTCAGATGCCAGTTTTATTGATTGGCGGCTGGTATGATTATTACCCTTCTCAAATGCTTGATATTTTTCAACAGATTAAGAAACACGGCAAAACAAAAGAAATTGCTGAAAGCCACAGAATAATTATCGGTCCATGGACTCATGGCATAAATCCATCAACAGTTCTTGGCGAGGTGGATTTCGGGCCTGAATCGTTAAAAGAAAACGATGCGACCGTCAGGTGGCTCGACTTTCTTTTACACGAAAAAAAACCCTGTGAATTTCAAAAAGCGCCAATAAGAATTTTTATGATGGGTAAAAATATATGGCAGGATGAATACCAGTGGCCACCTGCCAGGATTAAATACCAGAAGTGGTATATCCATAAAGGCGGGTTTCTTAACAGAAAACATCCTCAGGATGAGAATCCTGATTATTACGATTATGACCCTGAAAACCCGGTGCCTACAATTGGAGGAAACCATTCCATAGGTCCCTACAACCCCGGGCTTTATGAAATTGCAAAGCCCGGTCCATATGATCAGAGAATACTTGAGAAAAGAAAAGATGTGCTTGTATACACATCCAGTGCTTTGAAAAATGATATTGAAATTACAGGTCCAATTTCATTTATACTTTTTGCATCTTCTTCAGCGATAGACACTGACTTTGTTATAAAACTTGCAGATGTTTATCCTGATGGAAGATCAATAAACATATCGGAGGGCATAATAAGGGCAAGATTTAGGAATGACATCCAGGGTGAGCCGGTTTTTATCAAACCAGGAAAAATTTATGAGTTTCATATTGAGATGATGCCTGTATCCAACCTGTTCAAAAAGGGCCATAAAATTCGTGTTTACATAACAAGCAGCAATTTTCCTTTGTGGGACAGAAACCTTAATACAGGTAGAGACCCTGCAACAGATACAAAATTTCAGATTGCGCATCAGTCAATCTTCCATGATTCCAGCTGGCCAAGTCATATCATTCTTCCTGTTGCCGGTGAAGATTGACAGTTCATACCTCCATGATAGAATTAAATTATAAAAGGAGGAAAAAATGACTAAAGGCGATTCAAGATGGTTTGTCCATGATAGATTTGGCATGTTTATTCACTGGGGAATATATGCTATGCCTGCGAGGCATGAGTGGGTAAAAAATCGCGAAGAAATACCTGATGAAAAATATGATATCTATTTCAAGAATTTCAATCCTGACCTTTTTGATGCTTCTCAATGGGCAAAAATGGCAAAGCAGACAGGTATGAAATATGCTGTTATAACCACAAAACATCATGATGGTTTTTGTCTATTTGATAGCAAGTATACTGATTATAAGGCAACAAATACTCCTGCGAAAAGAGATTTAATAAGAGAGTTTGTAGATGCTTTCAGAGAGAATGGGTTGAAGATTGGATTTTATTATTCACTTATTGACTGGCATCATCCAGATTTTACCATTGACAGCTTTCATCCATTGAGAAATCATCCTGACCGTGATAAGCTCAATAAATACCGAGATATGAGTAAATACAGACAGTACCTTCATAATCAGATAAAAGAGCTTCTCACAAATTATGGTAAGATTGACATTCTCTGGTGCGATTTCAGTTATCCGTCTGGTCCGAACACGCCTGCTGGATGGATTGGTAAGGGCAGACAAGACTGGGATAGCGAAAATCTTGTCAAGATGATAAGATCTCTTCAGCCCCATATCCTTATAAACAACAGACTTGACCTTCCTGAAG
>JAMWBX010000129.1 GCA_023818725.1 Candidatus Omnitrophota bacterium | reverse complement strand
AGGCAGGATGCGAGCATTTCTTAACAGGATAACAATCAATCCTGTTTCGGGAGTACTTATAGCTGCTTTTGTAATTGCAGGTATGTATCTCTTCGTTGGAAAATTCGGGGCAGGATTTCTTGTGGATGTATTGGAAAAAAAACTCTTTGGTAATCTTATAAATCCATTTTTTATCAACCTTTTTTCCCGCACACAACCGCTATTGAAGGATTTTTTTGCAGGAGACTATGGTGTGATTACTATGGCGCTTTCATATGGACTTGGAATAGTTCTTCCCATTACAGCAGTTTTCTTCCTTTTTTTTGGGTTTCTTGAGGATTGCGGATATTTCCCGAGGCTGGCTTTTTTGACTGATAGAATTTTTAAGTCAATCGGTTTAACAGGAAAGGCGATTTTGCCAATTGTTCTGGGTTTTGGGTGTGGTACCATGGCAACATTGACAACGCGTATTCTTGATACACGAAAAGAAAAGATAATTGCAACAATACTTCTGTCTGTTGCAATACCATGTTCAGCCCAGCTTGGCGTAGTATTAGGGATTCTTGGATCAATTTCAAAATTGGCTCTTTTAATATGGGCTGCTTCAATTTTAATTGTGATGATTATTACAGGGAACGCTTTGAATTTACTTTTTCCAGGTGATTCTTCTTTTTCAATGGAAATTCCTCCTTTAAGGATACCAAAAATTAGAAATATAGGAATTAAAACAGGAAGAAGAATTCTCTGGTATCTTAGAGAAGCTTTACCACTCTTTGTCATCGGAACGATCGTCCTCTTTCTTCTTGATATATCTGGAATTCTTGGACGATTTATTTCAATCCTTTCTCCGGTGATAGCAACCATGGGTCTTCCTGAAGAGATGAGCAGGGTTTTTGTTATGGGATTTTTGAGAAGGGACTACGGTGCTGCAGGGATGTTTGACCTTTTTAATAAAGGCGTTCTTAACGCCAGACAGAGTGTTGTTGGAGCTGTAACATTGACCCTTTTTGTACCATGCATCGCCCAATTTTTTGTGATGATAAAAGAAAGAGGACCTTTCACAGCAATCCTAACCTTCTTTTTTGCTACGATTATTGCATTTGTGACTGGTATTATACTCAATGCCTTTATTACTGTATCCGGATTGCTTTAGGAGAATCCCATGGATAAAGAGATGGAAGACATTCTTGAACAATTGTGGAGAAGAAGAGAAAAAAAGGAATCTTCCAGTTTAGAACTCGATTCTGATAAGATTGAAAAACTAAAAAAAATGGGACTTGTAGATGTTTCACAAAGCGGAATTTTTCTTACAGAACGGGGTGAAGAACTTGCAAAGATTCTGGTCAGAAGACACAGATTATGGGAAGTTTTCCTTCATGATGTTCTTGGAATGGAGAAATTCAATGAAGTTGCTGGTTCTTTCGAACATGAATCAACAGGAAACATTGACGAGGCGCTTTGTGATTTTCTCGGGCACCCCCAGCAATGCCCTGATGGAAAACCTATTCCCAGGGGGAATTGCTGTAGAAGAAAAATGAGACAGAGGAGATCATGGGGTTTTTTCCATGATATCGGAATTATGAGGTTGTGCGATGTGCCCAAGGGAAAGAAGGTAAAAATTGTATGTCTGCGAGGGAAATTGTTTCCAAAGCTCTCAGGTTATGGGATTATTCCCGGTTCAATCATTTCTGTTCAGGAGACCTTTTCAGGGTTCTTGATTAAGATTGGACAATTGGAGATTGCTCTGGATAGAGAATCCTGCGCTGACATTCTTGTTCAGATTGTTCAGGACGAAAAAGATACATAATTGTTTGCTTTTTTGTTTACTGTAATATTTATCGGCATTTTACCTATCTTTTTTCTTTCAGCCTTGATATAACAATCCGCGCGTTCTGTATTCTCTGCTCTGCATTAGGATGGTCACTCAGAAATGTCAGTGGAAGCGACGGCTGTTTTTTTTCCAGTTCCTGCATCTTTCTGAAAAAAGAGATCATTCCTTCCGGGTCAAAGCCTGCACGGAAAGCATAAGTCATCCCAAGCGTGTCCGCCTGTATTTCCTGAGTTCTGCTGTATTTTAGCATTGAAATACTGAAAATTGCATCCACTGCCTGCTGTATTGCTTTCTGTCTTCCTGAACCAAACAAAATACTTGCAGGGATTGAATACAGTATCTGTTTTTCTAATCTATGAACAGCATCTCTGTTACAGATGTGCGCAACTTCGTGTCCTATAACGCAGGCAAGCTCATCTGGAGAATCAATTTGTTTAAGAAGCCCTGTATAGACATAAACAAATCCACCCGGTATTGAAAATGCATTGACTTCATTTTTTTCGATTACTCTGAATTTATAGGGAAGATGAGGCCTGTCATTATTTGCGGCAATTCTGGTGCATATTGTTGTAAAACCGCTGAAAACCTTATCCGGATCTTCTACAATCTTAAACTCAGAACAAATTTTTTTGTCAAGGGCAATGCCCATATCTATCTCATCTTTTTCTGTGTAGAAAGTTTCTTCCTGTTTCCCTGTCACTGGATTGTAGTAGGTAGCGCATCCTGTCAAAAAAAGCCCCAGTAATAAAGATAATGGTATAAAAATTTTTTTCATAGTCTTCTCCTTGAAAATTCTTTATTTTCCTACGCAGAACCTGCTGAAGATTTCCTCAAGTGTTTCCTCTGAAATGTTTCTTCCGGATATTTCATCTAAATGTACGATTGAAAATCTAATCATTTCAGCGGTTATATCACAGCTTGTTTTCTTTTTCACAAGCGTCTGTATTTCCTCCAGAATGTTCAGTGTTTTTTCAAGGCATGATTGTTGCCTGATGCTTAAGAAAAATTCTGGATTGTTTATTTCGCAGACTCCATTATTCAGTTTTTCAATTATTGCAGCGTGAAGTTGTTTCAGCCCTTCACCTGTGAGACACGACATTTTTACAATTGTTTCCCCCATGAAGATTTCGTCGAAATATTTTTCGTTTTTATCATTGAGATCCCATTTATTCAAAACAATTATGTGCGGCTTACTTTTGGCTCGGGAAAGTATCTGACAGTCAAGAAAATCGAGCTCAGAGGAAGAATCAAGTACCACAATTATCATTTCTGCCTTCTCCATCCATTTCACAGCCCTTTCGACCCCAATTTTTTCAATGCCGACTGCGTGATTTCTTATTCCGGCTGTGTCTACTATCGTAAAAGGAATGCCATTTATACAAATAGTTCCTTCCACAAAATCCCTTGTTGTGCCTGGTATGTCAGAGACAATAGCTCTGTCTTCTTCCACTAGTAGATTGAGAAGGCTGGACTTTCCAACATTAGGCTTTCCCACGATAGCAATTTTAACTCCTTCTGTAAGCACCCTTCCTGATTGACCTTCGCCCAAAATTCCCTTTATTTCATTTATTACTGTGTCAATTTTTTCAGCTATATTGCTGACAGAAATATTTTCAAAATCTTCAGAAAAATCTATTTCATAATTGACAAGAGCCATAATATTTATCAACTGATTTCGAAGTACTGCGATTTTTCTTGAAAGAGAACCTGTCAACTGCTTTACAGAAACTTCGAGGGATTTTTCTGTCTTTGAGTTTATGATTTCCACAATACTTTCTGCCTGCGTCAGGTCAATTCTTCCGTTAAGAAACGCCCTTTTTGTAAATTCTCCTGGCTGCGCAAGGCGAACGCCATTTCGAATACAGAGTGACAGTACTGCTTTAATTGCAGCAAGTCCTCCATGACAACCGATTTCAGCCATGTCCTCTCTTGTATAGCTTAATGGTGATTTCATTATTGTAACAAGAACTTCATCAATGACTTTTCCTTTCTCCTCAACAATGTATCCATACCTGACTGTATGGGTTTTCCATATTTTTTCAAGTTTTCTCTTTCGACCAGGTTTGAATATTTTATTTATCACTGAAAGAGTATCAGGACCGCTTATCCTTATTATTCCGATACCACTGACTCCATAAGGAGTTGAAAGGGCACATATTGTATCTTTTTCCATTTTCAATTTTGTTTGTGCTATAATAGATACAAAAATATTATACCGCAACCATATCGGGTTATTAAACATCTAATATTCAAAAGGAGAAGAAAATGGCTGTAAAAATTAAAAGTTATTTTTTGCTCGGTGCACTAAGCATTCTTCTTGTTTATATTGGAAGTTTATTTGGAAACGATGGAATGATTATTGCTTTTTTAATTGCTCTTGGAATGAACTTAATTTCCTATTTTATGGGCGATAAAATAGTGCTAGCGATGACTCGTGCTGTAAAGATTCCTGAAGATCAAATGCCAGAACTACACAGGATTGTTTATGAGGTTTCTTCTGCGGCAGGTATCCCAAAACCGAATGTTTACATTATTCCTTCTCAGAGTCCAAACGCATTTGCCACAGGGAGAGATCCTTCACATTCTTCAATAGCTTTCACTCAGGGAATTCTGGACCTGCTTGATGTAAACGAACTGAAAGGGGTCATCGCTCATGAAATCTCCCATATTAAAAACAGAGATATCCTTATTGCTACAATCTCAGCCACAATAGCAAGCGCTATCACAATGATTGCCAGAATGATTCAATTTGCCGCAATGTTTGGTGGCGGTAGAGATTCAAACAGGTCAGGTAATATTTTTTCTGTTTTTGCGATGCTTGCTTTCGCGATCCTGGTGCCAATAGCCGCTGCGCTCATCAATCTTGCCATTTCGAGAAACAGAGAGTATCTTGCAGATGAAACCGGTGCAAGGATCATTCATAATCCTTTTGCACTTGCTGCAGCATTGAGGAAGCTTG
>JAMWBX010000128.1 GCA_023818725.1 Candidatus Omnitrophota bacterium | reverse complement strand
GAAAAGAAATAAGGAGGTATTATTAGTTTTAGACGGGGAAAGGAGTAGTAAGGGGAAGTTTTCTTCGGAACCTGTGAAAAATACCATTATCAAAGATAATTGGTTGGGTATTACTTCTGGAGAAGAGTTTCCTAATAAGACTTCTGCTTTTGGGGTTTCGGTGTTTAATGCGACGGATACAACTATTAACCGTAATCGTATTGCTAATCATGAAGGTAGCGCAATTATTACGGGAAAATTCGCAGAAAATACTCAAATTACAGAAAATATTATTGTCGGTAACGGGATTGCGGGAATGCCCGATGCAATTAGATTAGAAGGTCAAATTAACAATTCTCAAGTTTCCTCAAATTTAATTTGCGCGAATGATGGTAGTGGTATTTACTTATTCAAGCCAGAAGGCTCCGTACAAATACAGTCAAATAACATTAAATATAATGGTAGACGCTTGCGACGGGCTGGTGTTTACTTAATGGGTAAAAATCATCAAGTAATTAATAACCAAATTACCAATCAAACAGGTTCCGGAGTTACAGTTACAGCTTATCCCGACAGCGAAAAAAATATTATTAGAGATAACAGTTTTGCTAATATCGAAGGATTAAGTATCGACCTCAACACTAGACATAATGCAGGGGTACGGGACTTTCAACGTGGAGATGGTCCAAATCCACCCCGTGACTCTCGAAATCGTCGTTTAGATACAGCAAACCGAGCTATCAACGCACCAGAATTTCTCAGTTCCGAATTTATAATTATCAATGGTAAAGTAAACATCGATGGTAAAGCCGACCCAGGTAGCGAAATTGACATCTATAATGTTGTTGCTAATAACAAACAGCAAATAAATTTATACCCGACTTATTCAGCATTAGGAAAAGTAATTGCTAGAGTCAAAACCGACGACAAAGGAAGATTTCAAACTACACTCACAAACCTGCAACCGGGAGAGATGATAAGCGCGATCGCAACTGATCCAAAATACGGTACCTCGGAACCCGCAGCAAATTCCATCATCAAATCCGTTGGTGATTCTGGAACAGTCCAAAATCCAAAGCTTGTACTGAGCGAAGCGAATGTATCTAAAATCCAAAATTTTGCAGTTCCCAACTGTACAACCCTCTATTTCGTAGTCATTGCCCAGAATATTGTTAAATCTGAAAAACAGTTTCAGATCAGGTGTAACATTGTATGAAATTCCTGTTGAAAAAATAAAGTATCCTTTCACTTTTTCACTGTCAAAAATCTGGTTTCCCTCATATATTAATTGAAAATCAGAGCTGAACTTTCCTTCAACAAACCCTGCTTTGAAATAACTGGTGCTTTCAGGAAATCCGGATTTTTTTTTGTTCTGATTAAAGTGGAAGTGACCTGATTCAATATAGAATTTTTCAAATTTCTTTGATAGTTTAATGCCTGCTATTTTTGTAAAATTGTCTTTCAGAACTGAAGGTTCATAAATCTTATCATTATCTATGTCAAGCCAGTGGTAACCGAGTTTTTCATATGAGAGCTGTCCTTCTACTGCAAAATCGATACCTTCTATTTCCCCGGAAATTCCAGCGTAAATGGAATAGATCTCTTCAGGCGGAAGGAAAACATTCTTCATATTAAGATGGGGCTGTTCTCCCGCAGGTCTCCATAAGTCAGGGAAAGAGAAATTGCTTGAAAAACCTGCTTGAAATTTTGTTCCATCTTTTTCAGCCTGAAATTTTGCTGAAGGTAAAACCCTAATCTGATCTCCAATGTTTTTTATAGCGACTGCCAAGCAAAAGTTTTCATTATGGTACTGGCCGGATAAAAGGATAATATTATTCTCTTTACCGGCAAATTCATTAAATCCAAGTTCCGCGTCCAGCTTTGTGTTTCCGAAATTTTTGTCCAAAATAAAAGACAGGCCTGTTTGTTCAAGTTCTCCAAAAGAATTTTTTGTTCCACCAATTGTAATTCTGTAATCCTTTTGACTGAAAATTAGTTTTGCATCGGCAGTTATTGTATGTTTTTTGAACCTCAATAGACTACCCGGAGGTCGAACTTCTTTTATACAGTTGTAGAAATCAAATGTAAAATCCATATTTTCAGTTAAAGTTTTTTGCATATGTGCTTCAAAGACATTTTTACCATCGTGGCGTCGAAAAGAGTTATCCTGCAACGCAGAAATGTTCAGATGCCATCCTGGATAACCTAATGAAATGCCAGACGATAAGTATCCGAATTTGCCTGCAAGTACTGTTAACTGATGAAAATTTTTAGCTGCAAATAAGTGTTTTTCATTTTCATTGGAAGGCGGTTTTTTGAGATACTGTTCAGGAACTTTCGGTGGTTGCGGGAAATTTACCTGAAACTGGTGCGGATAAAAAAATACAGGTGTTTTATAAACACTTCTGTCTGTTCCTGTGATAACGGTTTCAGGGATTTCAATATTTTCTGCAGATATTAACAGGTTTACTCCTGAAAAAAATACTGCAACAATTATCAAAAGATGTTTCATCTGGTTTTATAATTTGATAAATCTGTCCTTGCCTTTTGCGCCCAGACAGATGTTGGAAAGGCAGCCAAAAGTTTTACGAAATATGTTTGTGCCTCTTTTATTTTGGATTTTTCTATGTTGATTTTGACAAGCATGTAAAGAGCTTCTGCAGCGAAGATGCTTTTTCTATCAATGCTTTTAAATATCTTTTCACTTTCATCAATGTTCCCTGTAAGATAAAGAATTTTCGCATTCAAGAACAAAAGGTCTTCACTTTTACTTGTTTCTACTTTTTTAAGATAATTGCTTGCTGTCTCTATTCCTTCTGTGTTTAGAATATCATTGATGAAAATTATTCCTTCTGTCATAATAAAGCTGTCTTCCGGATACGCTTCTAAAATCCTGTTGAAAATTTTCTTCTTCTTTTCTCTGTCGCCGGCCTCCTTATAGAAAGCATACATTGCTTTGAGTACCTGAACAGATAGAGGATAATGAGGATCCTTGTTGATCAAAAGCTCCCACGTATTTATTGCTTGATGGTTTTCTTTGTTATTATAAAAAGCAAGACCAAGTGTGTATATTACGTCCGGCTCATTTCTGTGTTTCAGATATTCAGAAAAGATTTCTATGGCTTTTTCATATTTTTTCTGATTGAAATATACATACCCGATCTGAAGCTTTGTTTTAAGAAGTATTTCTTCATCCTTCGCAGATTGGAGTACTTTCTCATACCAGGATATCGCCTCATCTTTCTTATCTTCCAGTTCGGAAATTTTGCCCAATTCCCAGAATGAACGGAAAAGGATTTCATTATCTTTTTTAGTTTTTATAATTGCCATAAGCAGGTTCCGTGCTTCCCTGTATTTGGCATTTCTCTTAAAAATCAGTGCTTTTTGCAATTTTGCCCATGCTGCCTGTGGAGATTCAGGAAATCTTGACATTACAATGTTATAGTATCGTTCGCTTTCAGGATAGTTTTTCATATTGAAATAGCAATCTCCGATTTTCAAAAGGATTTCCGGTTCTATCTTATGGTTGCCGAAGTAATTCAGTGAGTTTAAAAAATACTGGAGCCCTTCGGCGAAATTATCTTCCTGGTACAGTATCAGACCACGGTAATATTCAATTTCATGAATAATCTTTGTTTCAGTAAATACCTGTTCCATTTCATTCAGGATATTTTTCGCCTTTGCGATTTCTCCTGACGCGATTGCTTTACCTGTTTCATTGAGCAGCATATATCCGATATTATTTTCAATTTCGAGTTCTCTGCCATAAGGCAGAAGACCCTCTCTATAAGTTTCCCATGCTTCAAATGGCATGTTTAAAAGAATTTTTAGCGTTACCCTGTATTTCCATACATCAACATTGTATTTTGAGTCAGGAAAAATCTTTGTGAATTCCTCAAACCTTTCAAGTGATTTATCGTATCTTTTTAACTTTAAAAGATTTATTGCGTAAAGGAAAAACGCGTACTGATTTTTTGTCGATTCGGGTTTTCCAAAATATTTATCGAGGAATTCCAGGGATATTTCATATAATTCTTCATTATAAGCGATTACGGCGCAATTAAAAAGATCGTCCTGATCTGGGTTGTTTTGAGCACATGCATTAAATGGAAGGATAATAGCCGCAAATACTAAAAGAAAAGCTTTTAGTTTCACTGATGTAAAGGAAACGGGGGGGGCGCATGGAGCGCCCCCCCAGGGTGATGTTTGGCTTACAGTTTTACCACATTTGTGGCCTGGAGCCCTTTCTTACCCTGAACTACTTCAAATTCAACGGTGGCACCTTCTTCAAGTGTCTTGTATCCATCTCCCACGATTGCCGTGTAGTGGACAAAGACATCCTCACCGTTTTCTCGTTCAACAAAGCCATATCCTTTGGCATTGTTGAACCACTTCACCTTCCCTCTCTCCTTCGCCATGCTTTCCTCCTTTTATCCCCGCAAAGTCTTTAGCCGATATTCGGCTGCGCGAGGATGTTTACAATTAATTTGAAATAGATATAATCTCTAGACAATTTGTTGCCTATCGTTTTGAACTTGAGGATTTGCCTTGCGGATGAAAATCTAAACTCATTGTACAACCGGCCAATCCAATCAATAAGGTTAATATTGTTATCACGAAAATCTTTTTCATCTGTCGCTTAATTTATATTATACCAGTAAAAAAAGATCTGTCAAGACCCCCCATTGCTTCATTAAAAAATCTATACGAAAATATCCATCTCCTAATAAGAAAAAATTATATAAAAACGAGGTGGATAATGTTAAGAAAGGAGTTAGATATGACGGTGCGGAAGA
>JAMWBX010000127.1 GCA_023818725.1 Candidatus Omnitrophota bacterium | reverse complement strand
TTCGCTCCCATTTAACAGCAATGTTATCTGAAGATGAAGGGAACAGCTGGCCCTACAAACTTGTCATTGACGAAAGGGAAAAGGTCTCTTACCCAGACGCAACAGAAGACAGGAATGGAAAAATATTTGTCATCTACGACTATGACCGATATGGAGCAAAAAAAATTATGATGGCTGTGATAACAGAAGATGATATCAAAGCAGGAAGAATTGTTTCAAGGGATTCAAAACTCAAAATTGCTATTGATGTTTGATTTAATTAAAAGGAAATCCGGTGGAAAACATCCTTTCATACATTGCCGGTCTTATCGTTTCTGTGATTGAAAAAACAGGCTATGCTGGCGTGTTCATTCTTATGACCTTTGAATCAGCCCTTATCCCGATTCCATCAGAGATTACAATGCCTTTTGCGGGATATCTCGTTTCTGCTGAAAAAATGAACATACACATTCTCAGTTTTACAGGCGCTGTTGCAAACCTTGTTGGATCAATTGGAGCATACTGGCTTGGCTTCTGGCTTGAAGATAGATTGCTAAGACAATGGATAAGAAAAAATGGGAAATTTATTTTGATTACAGAGCATGATTATGATACAGCTGAAAAATGGTTCAGAAAATATGGAGATTCAATAGTGTTTTTTTCAAGAATAATGCCTGCCGTGAGAACTTTTATTTCACTGCCGGCAGGTGTTGCAAAAACACCCTTTTTGAAATTTTGCATACTGACATTCTTGGGCTCTCTTATCTGGTCCTACTTTCTTTCATACATTGGTTTTTTTCTTGGCCAGAATTGGTCACATATTGAGATTTATTACAGAAAATTTGAATACCTGATTTTTCTTGTTATCATTGTTTGCGTTATCTGGTTTATTAAACACAAGTTTGGAAAAATTAAAAAACCCTGATTACTTCCAGCCTTCCTTACCCATTAAAGGCACAAACTGACAACCACCATGAAATTCCCGTATAAGTTTTCCCTTTCTTTTTATTCCACGAATCAGTTCCTGCGAAAACATATCTCCAACAGGAATAATGATTCTGCCGTTTTCATCAAGTTGTTCGACAAGCGATTTTGGTATTTCTGGTGCACCCGCAGTCACAATAATTATCTTATACGGCGAATTTTCCTGATAACCCAGTGTGCCATCACCAATAATAATTTCAGGATCGTACCCCAGTTTTTCCAGTGTTTGTTTTGCTCTTTCTGCAAGTTCTGGAATTCTTTCTATTGAGTAAACAACGCAACCTATTTCACACAGGATTGCTGTTTGATAACCTGAGCCAGTTCCAATCTCAAGTACCTTATCTTTTTTTTCAGGCTCTGCCAGTTCTGTCATGATTGCGACCATATATGGCTGACTTATTGTTTGACCAAAGCCGATGGGAAGCGGACAATCGTCATAGGCAAAATTCTTCATCTCCAGCGGAACAAATTCCTCCCTCGGCACCCTGAGGAAAGCGGACAAAACATTTTCATTTGTAATTCCCCTGCCCTGGATCTGATGCCTGACCATTTCTTTTCGTAATCTCTCAAAGTCTATTTTTTCTTCCATACAAAAAAACAGAGCTTTAGTGGCAGAAGAAAAAAGTTTATTGTCTCCTTAATCGGTTTTATTTCGCTTTTTTCACCATCGTATATCGTACAGACTGGAACAGAAACAATTCTTACCCGTTTCCATGCCGCTTTTAAAAGAATTTCTGTCTCAGTTTCGAAGTGACATGTAATAAGTCTCATTCCTTTCAGCACTTGTGTCCTTATGGCTCTGAAGCCATTCTGCGAATCAGGTATCCACTGAAAAGCCAAAATCGAGGTCAATAGTGATAGTGAAAGGTTTGTCAGCTTTCTGTTAAAAGGCATATTTGTTCCCTTGATTTTCCTTTTTCCTATAATAATTCCTGCATTTTTCTTTTTTTTAATCGCGTCAAGAAAAACGGGTAAGTCAGAAACCGAATGCTGTCCGTCCCCATCCATAGTAATAACTACCTCAAATTTAAGATTTTGAATGTGCCTGAATCCTGTTTTCAATGCTGCACCTTTGCCCATGCATTGCTGATGCCTGATCACGATCGCGCCATTTTGTTCCGCAATGATTGCTGTATTATCTGTTGAACCATCATCAACAACAAAAACTGACGGTATGATTTTTTTTACCTGACTCACTATCTTACCAATTGTTCTCGCTTCGTTATGCACGGGTATTAAGACAGAAATCCTTTCCATTTCAGTCAATTATCTTATTTTTCATAACATGCTGGAGATATTGATTCACTCTTGCGTATCTTCCGTTAAGATAAAGCCGGTTCTTCAAAATTCTTTCTGCTTCCTTACGCGACTCTGTCAGAATTCCTATGTCCTTCATTATATTTCCAATCCTGAGGGGAAGAACTCCATGCTGCCTTACCCCAAGCAGATCCCCTGGTCCCCTCAAAGATAAATCTATTTCTGCCAGTTTAAGAGCATCTTCTATTTCAAGAAATGATTCAAGTCGGCTGAGAACTTCGGGGTCATTTGTGTGATGAATTAAAATGCAGTATCCAGTTTCGCCGGTTCTACCGACCCGTCCTCGCATCTGATGAAGTTGCGACAATCCAAATCTTTCAGATTGGTCAATTATAATAAAATTCGCATCTGGAACGTCCAGACCAACTTCAATAACTGTCGTTGAAACAATCAGAAAAATTTCTTTTCTTCTGAATTGTTCAATAATAGCGAACTTTTCTGCACCTGAAAGCCTTCCATGTAATAATCTGATTTTTTCTGATCCCGCAATGGCTGATAAATTTTTAAAATGATGTGTAGCTGAAGATCCTTCAGAACTTTCAATGGTCGGAGCTACAAAATATCCCTGCTTTTCTTCCTGTATTCGCTTTTTAATAAATTCATAAACCCTGTCAATTTCATCATGGCTGAATAAATAACTCACAACATTCCTCTTTCCTCTGGGCAAACTTCCGAGGGTTGAAAGATCAATACTGCCATAAAACGCAAGTGCAACACTTCTTGGAATAGGAGTTGCACTCATCGCAAGATAGTGAATGTTAAATCCTTTTCTCTGTAATAGATTTCTCTGTTCAACACCAAATTTATGCTGTTCATCAACAACGACTGCCTTTAAACTCGGGTAAGTAATCTTTTCATTCAAAAGTGCATGAGTTCCAAACAATACCTTTAATTCATTGCTTTCAGTTTTAAGACGTATCTCCCTTTTCATCTTTTCTGTAAGGCTACCTATCAACAGAGCACACTCAATTCCGCAGGAAAGAAAAAATGGACGCCAGTTGAGATAGTGTTGCTCTGCACGAATCTCGGTTGGCGCAAGAAATACACACTGAAACCCTTCTCTGGCAAAAAGCCAGACAAAAAATATGGCAATAACAGTTTTACCCGAACCCACTTCACCCTGGACAAGACGGTTCAGTACCTTACCTGAATTCAGATCATTTAAAATTTCCTCAATCACCTTTATCTGCCCATCCGTCAATCTGAATGGTAACATCTGCTGAAAACTATGAACTAATGAACTTCTGAATTTATTTTCACCTACACTGTCCGATGAGCCATCGGCACAGATTTTTTTGTACAACAGCGCAAGCTGAAGTTTGAAAAATTCATCAAAAATCAGGTGCCTTCTCGCCCTCTCTAAATTAACCTGATTCTGCGGAAAATGAATATTTGTAATGGCATGCTTCATGTTCGAAAGTTTAAGCCTGCTTCTATCTTCTAAAGGCAAAATATCAGGCGAAAAACTCTCGAGATTTTTTAGCGCGTATTTTATGCATTTCCTTATAAAATTCTGAGACAGTCCTGAAACAGTGGAATAAACAGGAAGGATATAGTCAGGCCTTTTTTTTTCGATAACCTCAAAAAGTGGATTGTTTATTTGCAGATTTTTATCATACTGTTCAACCTTTCCATAAACAAAAACTCTTATGCCGGTTTTTAAAACATTGACAATGTAGTTTTGATTGAAAAAAATCAAAAAAACTGTTCCTGTACCGTCAGAAACAGCTATTCTAACTAGCGAAAAGCGTCGCAATCTTTTTTCCTCAGAGGCAACGACCTCACCTTTAATAGAAACGATTTCACCAGGAAGTATCTCGCTTATTTTTTTTACTTGCCTTCTATCAAGATATTTTCTCGGAAAATGAAAAATGAGTTCTTCAACCGTACTGATACCTAACCTTATAAATTGTTCCATTCTTTGCGGACCAACACCCGGGATCATTCTTACAGATGCTTCTGGTAATAGCATGTTCAAAGGGGTAATTTCATCTGCTCGCCTGTTGATGGGATAATATTGTAAAACTTAAGAACTCTCAACAAATCGCAAACTGGAGAAGAATATACCTTTCTTGAGTCAATCCTGTTAATAACCCCTGAAATAATAGATGGTATCGTCATTACATGGTCGATTCCTGCGTCTTTAAGTCGTTTTATAACCTTCTGTTTTAATTCAAAGTGGGCCGGAAACTGTGGAATTATCAACAATTTGACAAAAGCTCCGCCTGTAAACCATCCAACAATTTTCTTTATCTGGTCCTGCTGGACGAACTCGAGAATTTCTGGAAATGTTTCAAGGACCCGAGTTGTAATCTTACAGGTATGCCAGGCAAGTACCCTGGCAACCGCAGCAGACACATTTTCAACACTTGATTCATCGAGAACAAAGCCAGTCTCAGAGTTTTGCTGCTGGCTTTTCACCTTTTTGACCAGTATAAGATTCTCATGCCTCGCGATAAAGTATCTTCTCTGCTGAAAAAATTCTTCAACCAGTTCCAG
>JAMWBX010000126.1 GCA_023818725.1 Candidatus Omnitrophota bacterium | reverse complement strand
ACGATTGAAATAAATATACCGGACAACGGGATATACATCTTTGATCCTGGCACAACCTACTGGAAATCAGCATTGATAACATTTGACCACAGGCCTTTATCTGTATGGGCACAAAGAGCTTCTATCCCTGGCAAGCCAAATAGGCAGCCATTCAAGCAATGGTTTCCAAAAGGAGAACCTGTTTATTTCTATGTGCCAAAGGGAACAAAGCATTTTGTTATCGGATTTCCAACATGCAAAACAAACTCAAAACTTGTAATCAAAGACGAAAATGGGAAAATTATTTATTCCAGTGACAGAGTTTCAGCAGGGGACGAGATTTCAATTATTGTGCCAGAAGGTTCTGATAATCAGATATGGAGCATGGCGATCACAAGTTTGAGAAACACTGTTGAACTTTACGATATTCCGCCATTTTTGGCAAGGCACCCTGATGAACTTATAGTACCGGAAGATGCAATAAAATAGAACAAAGTTAGTTACCAGTCAGAGAAAACTGAATACCTGAATGTCATTGAGTCGGGGTCATACTTTGTATGCCAGGAAACATGTCCATCAGCAAATAAAACATTCAGTCCGCCTGCGTGATGGGGTTTCCAGTGGCTTGAATCTGCCTGCCATCCAAGACAGTTCTGGGTATAATCATCCTTGTCGCAGTCAGGCTCAGTGAACCTGTAATTGCTATCGCCTGCAAGAACAAACGCTGAAGGGAACCTGATTCTTTTTCTGTTTGTGGCGGCGCGAGCAAAACCCGCGTCAACAAAGGCAGCCCGAGCGCTCAAAAAATAATGGTAATCAGAGATCCCCCTTGGGAAGGATGGACACTGATACATATTTTTGTTTTTTACATACGGAAACAATGTCTCCATCCATCCGCATGGGTTTTCACCCCAGTCAATCGTTCCTGCGCACAAAGGATAAAATTCATTGTTGTCGTCAGCATACATTTCAAGAGCAAGACCTAGTTGTTTAAGGTTGTTTGTGCATACAGCTCTTCTTCCGTTTTCCCTGGCTCTTGAAAGCGCTGGAAGTATTATTGCGGCAAGTATGGCGATAATAGCAATTACCACAAGCAGCTCAATAAGTGTAAATCCGTTTCTCTTTTCCATAATAAAAACTCCTCAGTATGAACATTTTTATATATTTTGACATTGAACAAGCAAGCAAGTTTAGTCAAAAATCAAATAATCTTTTTTTCTGTCCAGCAATGAAGACAGAGTTTACTGGCAGGTATGCCTATCGCTTTTACAAAGTCTTCAACTGTGTTATATTTCAAAGTATCCGCGCCAATCCTTTTTGCTATTTCATCAATGGAATATTGTTTTGCCGCAAGTTCCTTATATGACCTTGTTGATATGTCATATCTGCAGGGCGCCATTAAAGGCGGACATCCAACCCTCACATGAACCTCTTTTGCTCCAAACGCTTTAAGTTCAAGAACCTTGTTTCTTATTTGTGTTCCTCTGACTATTGAATCATCGCAAAGCACAATTTTTTTCCCTCGAACGCTTTCTTCTATCACAGACAGTTTAATTCTGGCTTCTCGGTCTCTTTCTTCCTGAGTTAAAGGCAGATAGCTTCTGCTTGCAAATCTATCTATGAGGAAAACCTCATCGTATGGAATACCTGATTCTCTGTGATAACCAAGGGCATAACCAATGCCTGAAAAAGGTATTGCCGCAACAATGTCAGCATCAACACTATCATTGCGCGCAAGTGATGCACCAAGATTTTTTCTCGCCTTTACCACAGGCACTCCCTCAATAATTGAATCCATTGAAGCGATATAGCCCCACTCAAATGCGCAATAGGCAATTCTACCATCACCAACACGTGCTTCTTTTTTTATTCCATTTTTCCCGATAAAAACAATTTCGCCAGGAACTACATCTCTTATAATTTTCGCTCCAGCAAGACTGAAGGGTCTTGATTCGGAAGAAACAATATAATCGTTTTCTGTTTTGCCAAGAACAAGAGGTTTGAAACCATGTTTATCTCTTGCGGCGTAGATTCCATCTTCTGTCAGTATCAAAATCGTATATGAGCCCTTTGCCTTTTCAGCAAGTTTTTTTAGTCCGTCAACAAAATCATTTCCCTGCACGATCAATTTTGCGATAAGTTCAATCTGGGTATGACTTGAAAAAGAATGCCCTTTGTTTTTTAATTCATTGAAAAGTTGTTCAGCGTTGATTATATTTCCACTGAAGGCAATGACGAAAATGCCCAGTTTTGATTCAAGCATAATTGGCTGACGTTCCTTCAGACTCACATGACCTATGCCGAAATTTCCTGAAAGATTTTGCAATTCTTCAGCAGTGAAAGAATGTCTGACAAATCCCTTATGGGTGATAAGTTTGAGTTCTTTATTATAAGTGGCGATACCACAGTATTTCTGACCCCTGTGCTGAAGTTTGAAAATGCCGTAAAAAAGACGACTAACACAGTCATTTTTTGAATAGATGCCATAAAGCCCGCAATTTTCTTCTATTTTCATTTTGTCTCCTTTAACTTCCCTTGATCTTTTCTTTTCCAATTCCAGAACCCATTCTTCTAATACTAATGTTTTAAACAATCATTCGAATGTAAACTCGCACAAAAATTCAGATGCGAAAGTTGGTGGTAAAGTTTTGCTTTTGTGCCTTTGATTGCATTATTTTAGGGGATGCTGACGGCTCTGTCAAGCTATGCTTTCTGACGGTTCAAGCAAAAGGTAGTATCTCTATCAAAAATCTTACAGAAGAACTTTTTGTGGCAATTTTCAAAAATTTGATGTCAATCATTTTATCTTGCGATGCTGGTAAGTTTTTAAAATAGCCGCGTGAAACTAAAATTTTTTTTGGCTCAAGGATATTGATAGCAACCTTTCCTTTTTTTCCACTCAACAGAAAACGGGACCTGTCAAGTTTTTTTAGGTTCCCTTTATACTGAAGCCGGGTTTCTATTATTCTTTCTGTATTTGTTTCAACGAAATCTTCAAGCAAAAGAGCTCCATATTTTTGCTTTTTTGAGAACTTCAATGTACGGATGACTTTTGATGTAAGGCCTTCTGGATAAGCGGCGGTTAAATCTATAGAAATTATGTCCTGCTGTGTATTGTGGAGTGCCTGAATAATCTTCCCTGAGAACTCTTTTCCGACACCTTGGCTTTTTCCATCTATGAAAATAAGACTGTGCCCTTCGGCATTGCAAAATGGATTTTCATATCGAGCCGGGCCGAAGTAATTCTTTGTATACTTACCCGCTCCATAATCGCATAGATAGTCCTCTCCAAAGACATGAAATATGAAATGTCCAGTATCAAGTTGGTTGTGGGGTTCACCGTTACATCCTGCTTTCACTGCCAGCACTGGAGTATTCTTTTCTTTCCATGTTTTTCTTGTGATAACCCAGCCAATATCCTTAAAATGGATAAAGGTTTCCTCAGGAACCTTTGGATGTGGAATTTTTATTTTCTTTAGTGTGGCAAGATCCTCAAAATCCCTTAAACTTATGCGCTTCAAAAGCCAGCTGATTTGCCTTCCAGGTTTTGTGTGTTTCGCAAGAAGGAGCATAGTTTCCCTTGTAAGAAAGACAGGGAAATGGCTGTCACCGAAGCTTACAAAATTGTCAGGTGGCAGAAAACAATGAATTGGAAACAACCCTGTCACCTGGAGTTTTGGATGGTTGAATAGATTAATTTTCCCATTTGTTGCCTGGTAA
Organism: Candidatus Omnitrophota bacterium; assembly: GCA_023818725.1. GTDB lineage: Bacteria > Ratteibacteria > UBA8468 > B48-G9 > DTJG01 > DTJG01. Next base: position 1,087 of record JAMWBX010000126.1, on the reverse strand, counting down.
AGTATATCAGCATATTTTAATGCAGGAGTAATTCCATAATTCCAGTATGAGATACCTTCAGCCCAGCCACCAGAGGAATCAAAATTGTCAAGGTAATTATTAATCGCATCAGTAACGTCATTGAGAATTTTTTCGAAATATACGCCGTCTTTACCAGCCAGCATTGTTGCAATTCCTATATTTCCACAACACACTGAGCACCAGTTTGAGTAGTATCTTTTGAACCACCCGTAATCTTCGGGATGCTGATAAAATGGAATAAAAATCCTTTTTTCAAGCTCATACCTTATTCTTGATTTTATGTTTTCGTCGAGACTTTTTTCAAAGAGCGCAAGTACTTCAGCAACTCTTGCTGCTGTAGCAGAACAACCAAGGTCTATGTAAGTCTTTTCAAAGTTCAGTCTTTCAGGTAGATGGGCAGGTAATGACCAAACAGGCAGGTTGCAAATTTCCCAGAGGTAATCCTGAAGCAATAAAAGGTATTTCTGCTTACCGGTTAAATAATATGCCATTGCAAGGAGGATGAACTTTTTCTTTTTTTCGAAAAGAGGTTTTTGATAGGCATCTCTGTCGCCAGTCATATGATACGCCCTGAACAGAGAATATCGGGTGTCTGGCAATGGATCTTTTAAAATTCTGTTCGCCTGTTGAATTACCTTTTTTGAAATGGACTTTCTCAGTTGATTTTTCTTCAAAACGATGTCAGCAGGTGAAAACTGGAAATCAAATTTTTTCATTTTGCACCACCTGGTACATAGCAACAATATTCTCTAATTTCGCGCTATTGTCAAGTTAAGTTGTCGAATCGATGAAGTAGCCGGCTTCAGCACCTCTTATTGCATCCCTGCATGCCTGTTTCACGCTTTCAACATCTCCAAAAAGGAAAGAATCTGGCTTAAATCAATACCACCAGCAATAAAGATTTTATTTCCATATTTCCGTCCTTCTTCAATCACAGGACCAAATCCAACGCTTCTTGTCATATCACAAAGCGTGTCCACTGCCTTCCCCACTATTTTTAAAAGTTTTTCTTCTGTTTCAGGGTCTTTTGAAAGGGGAGGGATTTTTTCTCCGCTGAAGTATTCAA
>JAMWBX010000125.1 GCA_023818725.1 Candidatus Omnitrophota bacterium | reverse complement strand
TATGAGGTGAAAGCGGAGGGGGTGGGATTTGAACCCACGGTACCGCCTTTCGACGGTACAACGGATTAGCAATCCGCCGCATTAGACCACTATGCGACCCCTCCTTGTATTATATTTTACATCTTTTGAACCATGAATACAAAGTTCTCATATGTTTATTAACTGCGTCCTTTTTTCAGGGGAATTTCGAAATTTCCTTCAATCCCATTTTTTCAAATGGGGAAAGAAAAAAAATGGAGGAATTACTTGCATTGCCACCCTGCTCTTCTAATATTGCTAAAAACCGCAATTTTGAATGTAAATTGATATCAGATCTGTTTTATTCGAGTTCAGAGATTATCCTGACTGGAACAGGTCTAACCGGAGACCTGCTTGACTGTGACTTGATTTGTTTTATCGGGATTCCTGTGATCTGACGGTATGTCTTGCGTACATTCAATAATAGCAACAGGTCCTTTTCTGATTCTTTGCTCTGAGAGGAAACCTGGGGTTTTTATGTATAATGTTTCATCATCCCATTTTCTTTTTCTTATTTTTTCGGATATTGCTATTCCCGCAAGTTTACCTTCTTCCATTGCTGTGGATGCTTCTTCTATGCCTGAACAATCGCCTGCCACGAAAATTCCATCAATGGTTGTTTCCATATTTTCGTTGTGCAGCGCGACATTTCCACCAAGATACGGTTTATATGTAAACTGGCAACCTGCCTGACACAGGAGTTCGTTTAATGGTTGCAGTCCTGCGGCTATACAGATCGGGTCAACATCAAGAGACTTGCTTCTCTTAAGAATGGGTTTATAGTCCTGGTCCACCGGACATATTACAGCTGTTTCCACCTCATTTTTTCCTGAGGCTTCGAGAATTGTCGTGGAAAGAAAAATAGGTACTCCAAATCTTTTGATTTTTGCTGCGTGAACCATATACCCGCTGATTTTGGGCATTATTTCAATGACTGCTTTTACCTCGATGCCTGCTTGAAGCATCTGGTATGCAACAATTAGACCCACATTTCCTGCTCCTATCATAAGTGCTTTTTTTCCTGGCAAAACCCTGTGTATGTTTATCATTGTCTGGCAGGCGCCGGCCCCCATTACACCGGGGAGAGTCCATCCCGCAAATGAGATCGGGTTTTCTACTGCTCCTGCAGCGATAAGAATTGCCTTCGCTTTTACTGTAACGTTTTTCCCGCTTTTTATCACGCCTGCTATTCTATTACCGAAAATTCCGTAGGCAGTGCTGTCGAGCCAGACATTTGCTTGGAGTTTTTCTACTTCTTCTAATAATTTTTCTCCTATTGTTATGCCCCTGATTCCAGCCATATGTTGCTTTGAACCGAAGAATCTATGTGTTTGCTTGAACAATTGTCCGCCAGGTTTGATGTTTTCATCAATTATCAAAACATCAATATTGTCAATGTATCCGCATATGAATCTGTCAGCGTATCGCGACCTGATAATTTCAGAGGTTTTTTCAAAAAAGGGTTCTGTGATTTCAGGGGATGGGAACTTATAATTTTTTATTTCTTTACTTTTAGCAAGAGGACTATGCTCTATAATATATGTTGAATGCTCATCCAGAGGTATCTTTTGAATAACGCCCCATTTATCCTTTCTTAGATTTTCTCCTGCTTTTGTTTTTCCCATCTGAGAAAATGTCCAGTGATAGGTCACCCACCCGGAATCAAAGTTTTCTGTGCCTGGTATATAGGTGACAGTTTCAGGATCAAGCGTTCCATACGCGTTGTAAATTCCAGAGACATCGACCAGTTCCATCGGCAGGTAATCCGGGCTATTAAATTCAATGCTTCTTTTTACCAGCTCAATGTGATTCATCTCATACCCTTGCGAAAAATTCAGCCAGTACAGTGTAATTATAAAATTCAGGCCATTCAATTTGTTTTTTGTAGAATCTATGTGGCGAAAAAATATCAACTGGAATTGATGTTTTTCCATCAACAACAAGTTCAGCGATCAGTTTCCCAACTACAGGACCATAAGCAATACCGTTAGAAAATCCGGCCGCTATATAAAGATTTTCTGTTTCCGGATATTTTCCGATGCAGGCCAGACAGTCTTTTGTGACTGCCATTGTGCCGCTCCATGAACGGATGATGCAAATATCTTTAAGCCCTTTGAAAACTCGTTTGAAAATTGCCAAAACTGCCCGCAATTTCAATGGGTTCGACTGATTCATCATAATGCAGGTTTCTTTTCCTTGCCTGCGTTTTGAATCCACCTGCTACGAGGTTACCGCTTTTTGTCGGGGTGGTTGTGAAAATGGCGTCTCCGTCTATAAATGCTTCCATCGGATATACGGGTAGGTCAGCGACTCTTTTCACAGGGCTGTGTGTGGAAATTCTTGCCCTGTTTTTCATTGCGTTGAAAGCGAATCCATGCGTGAGAAAAAATGGGTTTATTGTTCCATCTGATTTTCTGTATCTTGCTCCAAATACTTTTTCTGTCAGCGCCGGACACATCTTAAGAACTTCTTTTTTACTTAATAGTTCTATTTCTTCATTGCCTGCTTGTTTCTGGATTTTTATCTCTACCCTCAAGCTGGATTACCTGGCCTCCGTTTCTGCCGCTTGCGGCTGATGCAATATTTCTTTTCTCAAACACCAGAACTTCTTTTTTTTCTCTGGAAAGCTGATAAGCGATAGAACAACCCATAAGACCTGCACCAATAACTATTATTTCTGTCTTATCAGGAATCTGTTCCATTTACGATTCTCTTATTTTCATAACCATCTTTTGCTCTGCCGAAATATCGGCATTCAAGCAAACACAAAGTATTTTCCTTGCCTCTAAAGCAGTGGCAATATATGTTTCGCCTTCACCTGCCACTTTTAAAAAATTGGCAGTGTCTGATGCTAAACTGCTTTTTTCCATTTCGATTTCTTTCTGTCCGTTCTTTTTATTGATGAAATAGAGCTTGTTATCAAAATAGAAGATGCCATTTTCACCAGCTAATTTTATCTTGAATTCACCAGCGTTTGTGGTTCCCATTGCAAATTCAATTGTTGACATGTGTCCTGAAGCCATTTTCAACAGCATTGTTGAGCAAGTGGATAGCATTTTTCCATCAGCATCGTAGTTAATATTCTTGAACGCGCAGACATCTTCTGGTTCTCTGTCAATGTCAAGTAATTGGGTTACGAAGTGGAAATGTTGCCAGGTGTAAATCGGACCGCAGAGTTCGGGATTCGCGTACCAGCTTCCAATCGAAGAAGCTATGTAGGTGTAATGAGAAAGAACAGGCTTTCCCAGCATCTCTATTTTTTTCTTTATTGTGTAATGCGGATTCTCGAGCAACTGCGTAAGGCTTACCCAGTAAACTAATTTTTTTTCCTTTGCGATGTCTATCAGTTCGTCAATCTCCTGTAGTTTTAATGCAGGCGGATATTCAACAAGGACATTTTTGTTTTTCTCGAGGGCTTTTTTTGCGATCGGGTAGTGGGTAGCATTTGGTGTCGAGATAGTTACAGCGGATATTTCTGGATTTTCTAAAACCTCATCAAGGGAAGTGGTCCATTTTAAACCATATTTTTCTGAAAAACCTTTTGCTTCATCGGCGAATGGAGAAAATACGATTGATGGTTCCCTGCGTTACTTTCTTTCACAGCGGTTGTCTGAAATTTTGCTCTCGATCCTGCTCTAATTATGCCAACCTTGATTTTTTTCTCCATTGGTCTCCTTTGTTTCTGCTGTTTTAAATAAATATCCGGGTGTTTTATTCTGTCAGTAAAACATATTTTATAAGCAACTCGCGAGTTCTCAAAAATATGAGTTTCCTGTTGACTTGTTAGCGGGAGAATACCATCATATTTTTACCATACGAGTCAATTTAATTTCGCCAAGGTCTCCTGTGACGTCTGTCACAGCAAGAGATAAAGCAATTCAATTTTCAAGATTGACCCTGATAACTGTGGCAGCCTTGTTTTAACCTGATACAGATATTAAAAGTTAATGAATAAATGGTTAGGTGATTTTAAAAAAATTAAGGCAGAGCTTCGATCTTTTTAATCTTTAAAAATGTGAAGGTTTTTATTTTATAATATAGGGCATGGAGACAAAAAAATTTTTCATATGGGTCCTCGGAATTTCAACCTTTGCCAGGTCATTGATGGCAAAAATTGTGCCGATTACTGGCGATGAAGCCTACTTTATAATCTGGGCTAAACATTTAAACTATGGGTACTATGAACATCCGCCCATGATTGGCTGGATTATGTGGTTGCTTTCTTTCGCTGGCAACGACATTTTCATATACAGAATGTTTCCTGTTATTTCCGTTGTTATTATGTCTGTTTTTATGACAGGAGTTCTAAAGGAAATTGATGAGAATAAGGCGTATCTTTGCGCTTCAATTTTTCTTCTTTCTCCTGTGAGCATCTTGAATATTCTGAGCGTCAATGATGTCCCCTTGATTTTTTTTACTTTCCTTGCAGGAATTTTCTTTTACAGGGCTTTTAAAAAAAACAGCAAATTGGATGCCGTGCTTTCAGGTTTTTTCTGGGGCTGCGCATTTCTTTCAAAATATTTTTCTGTCCTTTTTGGTTTTTCTGTGCTTTTTATTTGTTTTATTTATAGAGAAAGAACTTTATGGAAAATCACCGCGATTTCGCTTCTCTCAGCCCTTCCATTGATATTTATCAACCTGCTCTGGAACTATAATAACTGCTGGTTAAATATTATGTTTAACCTTTTTTTTAGAAACAAAAATTTATCTTTTAATTTCCTTTCATTCATTGTTTACGCGATTGAACAGATTGTTTTGATGACTCCATTTCTTGCTATCATTTTTATCAAAAATGGATTTTTAT
>JAMWBX010000124.1 GCA_023818725.1 Candidatus Omnitrophota bacterium | reverse complement strand
TAGAATCAAGCACTGTTCCGGTTCTTTCTCCGTAGGAAAAGACTGTTTTAGCAGGCGGAAGTTGTTCCTGAAAGGTCCTTATAGGCCACTGGCGATCGTAAAGATTAAAAACAGGCTCAACATTAACAAGATCCATATTCGCTTCATAATAGGCATCGATTGTTCCGATATCCTTCCAGTATTTTGTCTCTTTTTTGTTTTCATCGATAAAGGGAAATGCAAAAACTTTATCTCTGCCTATCATTGAAGGAATGACATCCTTTCCAAAATCATGGGTGCTATCCGGCTTCTTTGCGTCTTCAATGATACGGCGTACAAGTGTTTCAGTCTTGAATACGTATATACCCATTGAAATAAGGCTAACATCTGAATTATTTGGAGCTGGCTTTGGGTTTTCAGGTTTTTCTGTAAAACTTATTATCTGCTGATTCTCATCCACTTCAAGCACACCAAATCTTCTTGCCTCCTGCAATGGCACCTCAAAAACACTTATCGTAAGGTCTGCGTTTTTCTGCTTATGAAATTCTATCATCCTTCTGTAATCCATTTTGTAAACATGGTCGCCTGAAAGAATTAATACCATATCCGGCTTTTCCTGATTCAAAAAATAGATGTTCTGAAAAACAGAATCCGCTGTTCCTAAATACCAGCTGGTTCCTATCCTCATCTGCGCAGGTATCACATCTATAAATTCTCCAAGTTCTCTGCTGAAAATATTCCAGCCCTCTCTTATGTGGCGTTGAAGAGAAAATGATTTGTATTGAATCAGAACATATATTTTTCTTAAACCGGAATTTATGGCATTGCTCAAAGTGAAGTCAATAATGCGGTAAATTCCTCCAAAAGGCACAGAGGGTTTTGCCCTATCCCGGGTAAGAGGATACAATCGCTCTCCTTTTCCTCCGGCAAGAACAAGTGTCAGTACTCTATCTTTTTCAGACACCTATCAACTCCTTCACTTTCGAGATCAATTCGTCAAGACCTGTAGAACTTTTAACGATATATGCGTCTGCTGCCCAGCTCATAAAATCCTGTTTGTATTGAGGATATGATGTGTATATAATCACAGGAAGGTTTTTTCTCTGCCCGAGAATATGAGAAAGGGTTTCAAGGCCACTCATTTTTGGCATTCTTATATCAATAATAACAAGGTCAACATCTTTTTTTTCCAGCAGCTTCAGCCCATCTTCTCCGTTTGACACAGGATTAACCTCATATCCTTCTTTTTCAAGAGTTTCTGTATAAAGAATTCTCTGGTTGGCTTCATCTTCTATCAGGAGAATTCTCTTTGCCATGCGCCTCCTTTTTTGGGATTTTGATTGTTACCCTTGTCCCAACATCAACCTGCGAAATAAGGTCAATTTTTCCATTATGATTTTCTTCCACAATAGTTTTAACAAGATGAAGCCCGAGTCCGATTCCATGGGATTTAGTAGTGAAGAAGGGATTAAACAATTGCTTCAAAACATCCTCGGGTATACCATAGCCGGTATCGGATATTTCTATCCTTACCTCACTATCACTTTCACTTGCTTTTATCGTAAGCAATCCTCCTGGTTTCATGCTCTCAAGAGAATTGTGGATAAGATTGTAAAAAACCTCGCTAAGCTGCACCCTGTCAGCAAAAACATTCATCTGATCAGGAATCTCAATTGATAGATTTATTCCGCTATCCTGAATGTTTATTGAAAGAACTTCAAGCAACTCCTCAAGAAATTTTTTCAAATGGATTGGTTCCTTTTTTGCTGGCTGTTTGAATGAAAACCTTAAAAGATTATTAAGAACAAGTTCAAGCCTTCTGACCTCATTGACTATGATTTTTGCATTCCTTGAAATTCTTACGTCGATGTTTTTTCCCTTGCATATTTCAAGAATCTGTCGTGCAAATCCTCCTATTGTGGCAAGTGGGTTTCTGATCTCATGGGCAAGATACGTTGAAATCCGACCCGCAGCAGCAAATCTTTCGCATGCAAGCAGGTCTTCCTGCATTGCCCGAAGTTTTTCGTTCAAAAGACGAAGCTGCTCAAGGTTGTGTCTGATATTTCCATACGCAATGGCATTGCTCAGAGCCAACCCTGCCTGATTGAGTATTATTGAAAGAAAATAAAATGTTTCCTGTGTCATCCTCTTGTAATGGAACGCGTTATCAGCAAAAATAATTGCAGAAACCTTGCCTGAAATGTTTATGGGCGCCACAACCACCTGCGTTGAATGCTGTACAAACCAGTGAAACTCTTCTGGGACAAGAAATCTTTCCTGTTCATGCAAAACCACGATTTCATTATTAAATATCGCCTTTTTCAAAGGAGAATTATGGGGCAAACGTGCAATTTCATAAGTAATTGATTTTATCTCAACAGCAAATCTCTGACTTTCAAGAGTTTGACGATGACTGTTTTCAAACATCTGCTCAAGACTTACAGAAGAATTCGCAAGGTCTGCCCAAATTGTCTTAGCTTCCTCATTATCAAATGGACCTATTCCTTTACCGTTATGAAGAAGGCCTGACTCGCTTATAAAAAATAATGCGGCTCTGCTAAAACCAAGAGACGCACCTGCTGTCAGTCCTGTTAAAATGATGTGAACAATCTTATCCACATCCAGTGTGGCTTGCAGTCCCCTGCAAATCGTATCCAGTAGATGTATCCCGTACTGAACATTGCCCTTTGAATCCATTATGAGTTTTTCCCCCGTTCAAAATTGACGAAAACCTCTATCTTTGCGTTTTTTTTCTGCTTCTCAAGCCAGTTCTGAAAATACTGTTCTTCTTTCTGAGACTGAAGATACCTTTTAATTTCTGGAATCTTTTCTTCACCTGTATTTTTACCAGCCAGCGCTCTTACCTCAGCATCACTGACAACAATTGTCGTTTCGGAAAGAACTTCCTGTTTTAGTTTCTGGTATTTTATGCCAGACCTTATTTGCTGTTCAATTTCCTTTATCTTCTCAGGAGAAATTCTGGAAAAATACGACCTGAATCTTTCCTCGTCGAATTGTCCTTTTTCATTTTTGAAAGCTGGCTCAGCCTTTATAACCTCCATTATCTCAGAATCTCTCACCCTTATACGATATTTCCTGAATAGCTGGTCAAGCAATTTTTCCTGTATCACCCTTTGAAGAACCATCTTCTCAAGCTGTGTCTCATCAATAAGTCTTGAATAATTTTCCTTCAGAATGTCACGATACTGGTTTCTTGTTTCTTCGAGTATCCTGTAAAATTCCTGCTGGTAGATTGGTTCCTTGTTGACAACTGCAACTATGTACCGGCGGTCGCTACCCGAAATACTGACACCCCAGATGACAAAACCCGGTATTACAAGAGCCGCGGTCACAATCATAACCATTCTGAAATTTTTCTTTTTCCTGAACCATTTCATTAACATTGCGTGCCCCCAAGTATCAGTACAAACTCTCCTTTCAAGGTTATCTCGTGTAGCTTACCATACAACTGGTTCACAGTGCCAGAGATAATCTGTTCAAATTTTTTTGTCAGTTCCCTGCATACAACAAGTCGTCGTTCAGGGAAAATTTGATTTAAAGCATCCATTGTGTCTGTGAACCTGTGAACAGATTCAAAAAACACACAAACTTCCTCTTTTTCTCCCAATCTTTTAAGAAATTCTAATTTTTCTCTTTTTTTTCTTGGAATAAAGCCGTAAAAAGAAAAACTGTCTAAAGGAAATCCTGACACACTCAATGCAGCGGTTAGAGCCGAAGGACCTGGCACTGGAACAATAGTAATCCCCTGATCCTGGCACATTCTAACCACATAGTGCGCTGGGTCCGAAATGCCTGGCGTTCCTCTGTCGCAAACAAGCGCTACTTTTTTCCCCTGTTTGAGAATTTGCAATATTTCCAGAGACCTTGTCTTTTCGCGACCCCTGTAATAACTTATGAGCGGTTTATAAATATTGAGATGGTTGAGCAATTTTCTGGTTTCTCTTGTGTCCTCTGACACTATAAAATCAACATCCTTCAGAACATTTATTGCCCGAAGCGTTATATCTTCAAGATTTCCTATCGGAGTCCCAACTATAAAAAGCACGCAACCTCGCCTGTTCTATCTCATTAAAGAAATGATGTTTTTGACATTTCCCCTGATTTATAGTACCTTAAAAAAGGAATTTTATCAACCTTTTGGAGATTGGGTATGAAAATCGAAAAAATACTCAAGACAGTCGTGAAAAAAAATGAGAATAAAATATTACTTGTTGTAATGGACGGATTGGGAGGACTGCCAGATCCTGAAACAGGAAAGACAGAGCTTGAAATGGCATCAAAACCCAATCTCGACTCTTACGCAAAAGCAGGTATGTGCGGACTTTCAATTCCTATTCTACCAGGAATCACTCCTGGCAGTGGGCCAGCACACCTTTCGCTTTTTGGCTACGACCCTATCCAGCATCAAATTGGAAGAGGAGTTCTTGAAGCCTGCGGGATTGGAATGGAACTAAAAAAACAGGACATTGCAATAAGAGGCAACTTTGCAACCATAGATAAAAATCATATAGTTATAGACCGCCGCGCAGGAAGAATTTCAACAGAAGAAAACCGGAAAATTGTTGAAATATTGCGGGAAAAAATTAAAAAAATCAGGGAAGTAGAAATTATTATTGAAACAGTGAAAGAACACAGACTTGCAATTATCCTGCGGGGGAAAAAGCTTTCTTCACATGTCAGTGAAAACGATCCTCAAAAAGAAGGTCTTCCTCTGAAAAAAATTGTTCCCCTTGAAGAAGATGCAAAATTTACATCAGAAGTTCTAAATGAATTTCTGAGCCATGCTGAAGAGATTCTATCAGATATTGATACAAAAGCAAAAACAATCCT
>JAMWBX010000123.1:2404-4831 GCA_023818725.1 Candidatus Omnitrophota bacterium | reverse complement strand
TTCAGGCAAAGATTTTTACCTTGCCAGTTATGCGATTAAAGGGAAAGTGAGTTTTATTACGCCTTCTGTTGAGCCGGTTACGAATGTGATACTGATCTGCTCTGCAATAAGCAAAAATCCGGATGTTCCAAGTGTTTATAAGGTAACTCATCCCGATTCTTCTGGAAACTATGCATTTTACAATCTACAGCCTTCATCAAAGCTTGCCGATCCGAATAATAGAATTCCGGTTCCGTACAGGGTTGAAGTATTTCTTGCAGGGCACGGTTCAATTTCGCCATCTACGGGCTATTATGATGTAACAATTACCAACAAGGATGAACAAAAGGATTTTATTCTTGGTGTATACAGTGTTAGCGGGAAGCTAACCCTGTATTCCGGCAAAGCAGATCTTACACAGGCGACAGTAACAGCGGCTCGGCTTGACCATCAGGGTGGAAATGAAATTGAGTGGATGGTGACAAATCCCAAAAGCGATGGCTCTTACCAGATTACAGGGCTCAAGCCCAGAAGTTATTATAGAATTAGAGTCAAACTTCCTGATTTCTATTCACTTGTGCCAAAGGAAAGGCAGGGACTTAACTGGGGATACGAGATTTATGTGCCTCCTTCAGCAACGAACAAAGATTTTATTTTATATCCCGCTACTGTTCCATCAAACCCAACCTGCACAATTTCAGGCAAGATAACGATTCCTTATCCAATTACCCCTGATAGAGTTATTGTTCACTGCGGAGACCTTACAACATATCCTGATAGATTCGGTTATTACTACTTCAAAAATCTCAATCCAGGAACATACGATGTCTGGGCTGAAAGAAAAGGATACCACACAACATTTCCGACCACCAATGCCGGGCATTATTATATTGTTCTCAATGAATCTAACAGTGTTGAATCAGGGCTTAATTTTGTTCTTGATGCGGACCCTGTGCCAGTATACAAGATTAGCGGAACTGTGACTCTTGTCGGCGGTTCAGGAGATGTTAAAAATGTAATTGTCCATTGCAACAATCTAACAGCAAATCCAAATTCAGCAGGTCAGTACTCATTTACAAATCTTCCAGAAGGTAGCTATGAACTCTGGGTTGAACTGCCAAAATACCAGACAACCAATCCTGGAGGCAGTGGAAAACAAACAGTAAAGCTTTATGACAGGGATGTTGCCGGGGTTGATTTTACAATGCAGGCAATACCAACATATTCAATCAAAGGAACAGTGACAATTTCTGACGGTGATGTTACTAAAGTAAAAATTGTGTGCAGTTCAGGCGTAGTTGTCAATCCTGACGCCTTTGGAAGATATGTAATATCAGAACTTCTTGCGGGCAGTTATCAGGTCTATGCTGAAATGCCTGGCTACATAGTGACATCTCCAAAGAATAATGTTTATAATGTCAAATTAGGTCCTGACGCGCAAAACTGTGATTTTACGCTTACAAAAACATACTCGATCTCAGGAACTGTCACTTTAAACGGTGGAACTGGAAACATATCTAACGTCACGGTTAGATGCGGAGAGAAAGTCGTAAAACCGTTGCTTGGGGTGATGGTTTACGTTACCTGGAATAGTTACAACGACCCAACTGAGAATAAGAAGAACTACAAATACCACTATTCCGACCAATGTCCTTACATTAAAAATCGCAATCCGGTCGCGATACCACTGGAGGAAGCACAGAGGGACTATGGTGGCTTGTGCTCTTTTTGCGCTCAAAAATATCCGCCACCTGATAACGGCGGCTTCGAATTCACTGGGCTTTTGCCAGGCGACTATGAAGTTTATGCAACGCTTGATGGGTACGCAGCTACTAATCCGTCATCAGGCACTTATAAAATAACCGTGGGACCTGATGCCACACTTAAAAACTTCACTCTCACTGCCACTATCCTTCTTTCGGTTTCAGGTAAGGTAAACATTCTTAATGGGTCAGCCAGTGTTACAGATGTTGTTATTTCTTCAGCAGGTCTTACCACCCATCCTGATGAAAACGGCAACTATACTCTTTCAGGACTCAGTCCGGGTTCATACGAACTCACCGCAGCTCTTGGTGACTATACAACTGTTGCTCCGGCCGGCGGGAAATACGCGATTACGCTGAGGAATTCAAACCTGACAAATTACAACTTCAGTTTGGCAACATATTCAATCTCTGGAAATGTGAAAATTTCACACGGCAATGTTCAAGATGTTGAAATAAGATGTGATGATGGGGAAACAGTAAGAACCACACATCCTGACGAAAACGGAAACTATATCTTTCCACGATTGCCGGCAGGCAATTATAGACTCACATCTTTTCTACCTTACTTTTCAACAATCTTCCCGGGAGGGGACGGCAGTTATACAATTCAACTTGGACCTTCGGCAACGAACAGGAACTTTACGCTGATTGCTTATTCAATTTCGGGAAAGGTCAGTTTTTA
>JAMWBX010000123.1:0-2394 GCA_023818725.1 Candidatus Omnitrophota bacterium | reverse complement strand
TCGATAAGATGCACAGGACCTGGAATTGATATTACAGTTCATCCGGATGAAAAAGGGTTTTATAAAATTGCGCCTCTTCCAGCAGGGGATTATGAAATTATTGCAACATTGCCAGGGTACACAGTTGTTTCGCCAATTGGCGGCCGATACGCTTTTACGGTGAAAAGTGACCTTACAGACAAAAATTTTGTCATCTCATCATTTTCAATTTCCGGTAGGGTTTCTCTCATTAATAGCCCTGGTAAGGTTGAAAATGTGACTGTTACCTTAACTGGTTCATCGGGCACAATAAACACCAGTCCTGATGAAAAAGGGTATTATAAATTTTCCATTCTTCCAGCAGGTTCATATTCAATAACTGCTTCTTTTGAAAATCATACTACAGTCTTTCCTTATGCTGGGTCTTACAATATTAAAATTCCTCAAAGTGCGACTGGCAAGGATTTTAAGCTTGTTGCATATTCAATTTCAGGAACAGTCAGGGTTAATGATATTTCAGGCCCTGCAGGAACAATTGTTTATTGCGAAGGACCATCTGGCACTTTGCAATACAATGTTGGAAACGATGGTAAATTTAGTTTTTATCCATTACCTGCTGGCGATTATTCACTGCGGGCTGAAAAAAGTGGTTTCAAAACAGTTTATCCTTCTGAAGAGGTTTATCAGTTCAAACTCGGTTCTTTTGCGACAAAGAACTTTGTATTGAAGAGAAGATGAAATCTTTTTCCCTGTTTTAATAAGGTAATTTTCCTCCTTCATAAAGGGGGAAAAAAGGGGGATTTCTAAAAGCAGTTAACCTTTTTAAATAAAGATGAAATGGAATTTTGAAATTTGCCGGATTTTCAATAAAGATGCTGGTAAAAGAAAAGGGAACAAATATAAAATTGGAGACCTGAACTTAGAAACTCATTTTTGGCGCATTTCTGGATTTACACTCATTGAACTACTTGTTGTAATTGCAATCGTCGCAATTTTAGCTGCGATGCTTTTACCTGTTTTATCAAAGGCAAGAGCAAAAGCCCATCAGGCGGTTTGTTTGAGTAACTTAAAACAGCTTGGAATTTGCTTTTCAATGTACGCTGACGACTGGGACGGTTTTTTCCCTAAGGACGCGACAATGTCAAATGTTTGGTTTACCCAGATAGCACTGTATGTGCCGCAAACAAGAACAGGTTTTATTGCATACAGCAGTATGTACGACCCTGCAGAAGGCCTGTGGATTTCAGGGATATTGAGATGTCCTGCTGAGCCAAAAAGTTCAGCCTACTGGAATGTTGATTGGAGCGGAATGGAGCCGGCTGTGAACTGGGTTGCTGTGTGGTATGGAATCAACGGATACCTTTGTGGAACAAGTTCTGACCCTGATTTAAGGTACTGGCCTAAATTGTCAAGAATGAGAACTCCTTCTCAAACTTTTCTTTTGTGCGATATGAAGCCAGGCCCTGAGCTTGACAATTCCGATTATTACGCAAGAATTAACTATAATCATCCGGAGATGGGAATTGCATACAGGCATTCTGGTTCAGCAAGTTTTTTATTTTGCGATGGCCATGTTGAGAGTAGAAAAAAAGACCAGGTTCCTGCCTGGTATTCAGGAACAACTGACCCATTCTGGTTCAGTGGACAGGTCCAATAAAAGAAGGTCGCGGAAGATTTTGCAATGGTTTGAAATCGTGGAATCATCGATTTATTATGCAAAAATTTGCATTGACACTTGACACAAGCAGGCTTTCTGATAAAATTTTTCCATCGATATAATGGGACAGAAAATTTTTCCAAAAAAGAAGTGTCTTCTATCAGAGGCAGCAGATTCAGCTGCATTCATTCGCACCCATCATATTCCTGCGTTTTTGTTAAAATTCCACTACTGCTTTCCGGAGGTTTTTTATGCATAAAAGCATATTTGACAGCATTGGTAGCGGTATAATACAGGATTTTCCGGATGGCGTGGTTGTGGTTAACCTGAAAAACCTTAAAATTGTTGAAATCAATCGCACAGCAATTTTGCTGATGGGCTATAAGGAAAGAGAAGAACTCGTTGGAAAAGATATTTCAATTCTGCATCCAGTAACATACAGGGATAGGGTGAAGAAACTTCTTGCGGATTTAAACAAAAAAGAAAATCCCTATTTTACCGATATTCCCTTTGTGAGAAAAAATGGCGAAATCTTTCTTGCTGATATCGCTTCAAAAAGGTTGAAATGTAAGGGCTTTTCTGTGGATGTGGGTTTTTTGCGCGATAGAGGGAAACTGGCGCGAAAAAGTTTTGATTGGGCAATCTTATATGAACAGCTTGCAGAAATGACAGCAGTTGCTGTCTGCATAGTTCATAACAGGAAGCTTGTGTTTGTAAACAAGTGTTTTGTTGAGATTTTGGCAGGAAAATCAACCGCT
>JAMWBX010000122.1 GCA_023818725.1 Candidatus Omnitrophota bacterium | reverse complement strand
CAGGATACAATTTGTTAGCCAGCACGCACCTTCTCACTGCTTCCTTAATAATTTTCGGTTCTATTGCTTTATCGCTGAGATAAAGCTCCATAACTTTTTCATCATTCTCTGCAAGAATTTCAATCATACGCTCCCTGGCAATTGTAGCCTGTTGTCTCATTTCTTCTGGAATTTTTTCAATAACTGCATCATTCTCGGAATCAGTCGGATAAAAAACCATATGATTTGCAACTAGGTCGATTATTCCAGAAAACTCAGATTCTCTGCCAACAGAAAGTTGAAGAACAAGGCATCTAGCTCCAAGTCTTTTTTCAATCTGTTCAACAACTCTGTTAAAGTCAGCTCCAACCCTGTCAAGTTTATTTATGTAAATTATCCTGGGAATTCTGTATCTTTCACTCTGCCGCCAGACTGTTTCAGACTGGGGCTGTACACCGCCAACTGCGCAAAAGATTCCAATGGCACCATCGAGAACCCTGAGAGAACGTTCAACTTCAGCCGTAAAATCAACATGCCCCGGGGTATCAATAATATTGATTTTATGACCACGCCAGTAACAGGTGGTGGCTGCAGATGTTATTGTTATACCACGTTCCCTCTCCTGATCCATCCAATCCATTGTAGCAGTCCCTTCGTCAACATCTCCAATACGACTGATCTTGCCGGAATAGTAAAGAATTCTTTCCGTGGTCGTTGTCTTTCCGGCATCTATGTGCGCAATAATGCCGATGTTTCTTACATTTTCAATATTCGCCATCTGAAAATGGTCTTTTCGTTTTTTTTGTATAACTTTTGTTGTCATCTTCTTTTTTTTCCGTCAACATATTCTTCATTTCGTTATTTCAACAAATGTATGACCCATAATCTAAAAAGGTAGACAATACAAAAAGAACAAGATCTACCAGCGATAGTGTGCAAATGCTCGGTTCGATTCTGCCATCTTGTGCATCTCTTCTCTTTTTTTCACACTTGCACCAGAATTGTTGCTAGCTTCTATAATTTCATCAACAAGGCGCTGATACATCGGCTTGCCCTTTCGAGCTTCTGCCGATTGTATTATCCACCTGATTGCAAGCGCTAAGCTTCTTTTCGGAAGGACCTCAACCGGCACCTGATACGTGGCACCCCCAACTCTTCTGGGTCTAACTTCAAGACGGGGCTTTACATTGTTAAGTGCCTTCTTAAATACAACCAGAGGATCTTGCTTGGTCTTTTCACCAAGGATATCCAGAGATCTATACATTATCTTCTCTGCAAGACTCTTCTTCCCATCAACCATCAATGAATTTATAAATCTGGCAACTTCTGGGTCATTATATCTCGGGTCCGCCAATATTCTCTTTCTAGACTTGTATTTTCTCCTGGGCATCCTTACTCCTGTTTTTGTGATTGCGCTGCTTTTTGTTCACTTTTAGATTTCTTTGTCCCGTAACGAGAACGAGACTTCTTTCTTCCTTCAACCTGAGCGGCATCATAAGTACCTCTTACAATGTGATACTTCACACCTGGCAGATCCTTTACACGGCCACCACGAACAAGCACAATCGAGTGCTCCTGTAAGTTATGACCTATGCCCGGAATGTAGGCAATAACTTCCTTACCATTGCTCAATCTAACTTTTGCAATCTTTCTTAACGCCGAATTTGGTTTTTTAGGAGTCATTGTCTTGACATAAAGACATACTCCTCTTTTCAAAGGATTTTTATCCAGGGCCGTTGATTTAGACTTTTTGATCTTCGGGCGCCTTCCTAATCTAATTAGCTGATTAATCGTTGGCATTATTTCTCCTTTTTTCTTATTTTTTTCTCATTTTTTTACTGTTATTCACCACCGACACCAACTTCAGCTGCCTGCTCTTGTTCCTTCTTCGTTAGACTACTGAAAAATCCTGTACCTGCAGGAATCAATTTTCCTAGTATAACATTTTCTTTAAGCCCCTCAAGGTAATCTTCTGCTCCTGTAATTGCTGCGTTGGTGATCACTTTCAAGGTTTCCTGAAAGGAGGCAGCTGAAATGAAACTTTCACTGCTTAAAGCAACCCTTGTAATTCCAAGGATCAAAGTCTCGTAGATTGCACGTTTCTTATCTCTCGGCAAAGCGTCATTTATCTGCTGGATCCTTACCCTGTCAACTTCCTCACCCTCAAGAAGATAGGTATCTCCAGGATCTGTAACTCGAACGCGAGAAAGCATCTGCCGAGTTATTATCTCTATATGTTTATCGTTTATATTGACACCTTCAACCCGATAGACTTTTTGAATTTCGTTCAGCAGGTACTCCTGAACCTTTTTTTCACCCTGGGTTCTCAAAATGTCTGTAAGCACAACAGGTCCATCGGTAAGTTTAGTTCCACTTACAACATGATCTCCATCGTTAACAAGCAGGTGCTTGCCAAATGGCACCTTATATTCTTTTTGGGACTTACCTGAAGAATCCTCTACTTTTATAATTCTTGTGCCTCTGTCACCAGGAAAAATCCTTACGGTTCCTTCGGTTTCGCTAATTATAGCTGGATTCCTGGGTGGCCTTGCTTCGAAAAGTTCTGAAACCCTCGGAAGTCCGCCGGTAATATCCTGTACCCTTCCAACAATTCTGGGAGCCTTGGCTATGATATCACCCGACAAAACATTCTGACCGTCTTCGACAAGTATGCTTGTATTAACGGTGAGATAGTGAGACCCAACAACCCTGTATGCGATAATGCTGCCTTTTTTTACATAATCCCCATCTCTTACGACAATTTCGGTGTGAGTAGTCAAAGGTATTATTTCCACTGGATTTTTATCGCCGTCAAGTATTATTATTTCTGATTTCTTTACAAGAGTGCTTTCGTCAATTTCCTTAAGCTTAATCACACCATCTCTAGGTGCATGAACGGGTTCAAGTATTTCAAGTCTAGGTTCACACTCATTCGGGTGCTCTATAACAGTTCTCTTGGTGACCTGAGCGGAGGTGTCAAATTCTTCTTTGATGGTCCTGATGTTTATATCCATATACCTTATGATTCCTTCTTTTTCGGCGATCACTGGAACAGAGTATTGATCCCATGTTGCCAGAAGCTGGTCCTTTTTCACTCTTTTCCCATTCTCAACATGAAGGATTGCGCCAACGATCACAGGATTACTTTCAAGCTGCCTTCCTCTTTCATCCTCAATATCAACTGTTCCTTCACGACTGAGAACAATCATTTTATTGTCCCTGTTTATGACATATCTCAGATTTTCAGAATATCTAACAATCCCATCTGAGTGAGATACAATTCTTGCTGGGCCCAACGCTCTTGTTACAGTTCCTCCAACGTGAAATGTTCTTAGAGTAAGCTGTGTTCCAGGCTCGCCTATAGACTGAGCAGCAACAACTCCGACAGGTTCACCGATATTTACAAGCTTCTGTTTTGAGAGATCCATACCATAACATTTAGCACAAACACCTCTTTCAGCCTTGCAGGTCAAAACTGACCGTATTTTTATTCTTTCAACACCAAGATTTGCTATTTTCTCTGCTTTCTCTTCGGTAATTAACTCCCCGGCTCTTACAACAACCTCATCGGAAATGATATCCACAATGGGATCAAAAGCAACACGACCAACAATTCTGTCCTTAAGTGGTATGATAACCTTCTCTCCGTCCGTAAGGGCACTGATATAAAAACCATCAGCTGTACCGCAATCTTCCATGGTAACAATCACGCTGTGGGCAACATCAACTAGTCTTCTGCTTAAATAACCAGCATCTGATGTTTTAAGAGCTGTGTCCACAACACCCTTTCTGCCGCCGTGAATTGAAATAAAGTACTCAAGCAGAGGAAGTCCCTCTCTGAAGTTCGCTATGACCGGGGTTGTAATAATTTCTCCCATTCCACCTGTCGCCTTCTTGGTTGGTCTAATCATTAAACCTCGCATTCCAGCAAGTTGATTCACTTGAGAACGGTTTCCTCTTGCACCTGATTCAACCATCATAATAAGGGAATTTATCCTGAATGGTTCGACGGAAACATCTTTTCTGAGTTTTACGAAAACCTCATTGGATACTTCATTGGTCATGGATGTCCATAGATCAATAATCCTGTTATATCTCTCTCCTTCGGATACAAGTCCCGCACGATACTCTCTCTCTATTTTATCCACCTCTTTTTTGGTTTCAGCTATCATTTTTTGCTTGGACTCTGGCACCTTCAAATCGTCAATACCGATGCTCATACCACCTAATGTGGCGTATGTGAACCCAAGCTCTTTAACCTGATCAAGAAACTGGGCAGTCTTGGAATAACCGCACTCCAAAAAAACTTTTTTCACAAGCTGTTCGAGAACTTCAATGTTGATAAGTCGATTCTGAAACGGAATTTCTTCAGGCAGAGTCTCATTAAATAGGATTCTGCCAGCAGTGGTAACAAAAACTTCGCCTTTTTTGCCCCTTACCCTTACAGGCCTGTGTAATTCGAGAAGATTGTTATAATGAAGCATTTTTACTTCTTCAAAACTATAGATTTTTTTATCTGTTTTCGTTCTGGTACTTGCTGTTTCCTGATCGCCATAAATGCTCTGTTCGCTCTGGAATGTAAGATAATAACAGCCAAGAACAATGTCCCTTGTTGGTGTTACAATAGGTCTGCCATTTGCGGGTGATAGAATATGAAGATTTGCCTTCATCAATAATTCTGCCTCAAATTGCGCTTCAACACTAATAGGTACATGAACACTCATTGTATCGCCATCAAAATCTGCGTTGAAGGCTGTGCATACAAGAGGATGAATTCTTAAAACATTTCCTTCCATCAGTCGTGGGTCAAAAGCTTGGATGCTCAAACGGTGAAGCGTGGGCTGCCGATTGAGAAGTACAGGATGATTACGAGTTACCCTCTCAAGTATCTCCCA
>JAMWBX010000121.1 GCA_023818725.1 Candidatus Omnitrophota bacterium | reverse complement strand
AGTACCTCCGTAACTTCCGATTTCCTCCTGATCAACAAGAACACAGAATGCGCTTTTTTCAGTGTTCTTTGTATCAATAAGGGCTCTAAAACAGGCGTATGAACACACCCTGTCATCCTGGCCATATCCCAGAATAAGGCTTCTATCAATACCAAGATCCCTTGCTTCGCCTGCTGGAACCATTTCAAATTCACTGCTTATCAGATCATCTTCTTTAATTCCATAGGTTTTATCGAGGATAGAAAGCAAGCCATTTTTTACTGGTTCTTTTTCTTCCTTTGAAGGAATTGTAGCAGCCAGGACATTAAGATTTTCACCCGGAAATCCTTCTTCTATTGTTCTCTTTATCTGGTCCTTTGAAAGGTGTGGCAGTAAATCAGTGATTGTAAACACGGGATCTCCGGGGTTGTCCCCTATTTCAATATTTTTTTTCTCCCCGGTTTTAAAAACAACCACACCGTAAAGAGCAAGAGGTATGGTCAGCCATTGATATTTTTTAATCCCACCGTAGTAATGAGTTTTAAAAAAGGCAATTCCTTCATCTTCATAAACAGGGCTTGGTTTTAAATCGAGCCTTGGTGCATCAATATGAGCAACAATGAATCTTGCACCGGACTCCATTCCATCTTTACCGATAATCCCGAAAATAACCTGCTTATTATTATTCACTTTGAAAATCCTGTCACCGCTCGAAATCTTCTTAAACTCAGAGATATCCTTAAATCCTGCCCTTTTTGCAATTTTCAAGGATGATTCCACACAAAGCCTTTCTGTTTTATTCCGTGATATAAATCTTCTGTATTCTTCTGCAAAATCAAAAGCCTTTTCCTTTTCTTTTTCATCCCAAGTTTTCCATGCATTAGTTCTTAACATTTCTCCTCTCCTGCGGTCATTTTAAAAATATTCGGTCAGTGTATAAGTAATTGTAATTTTAAAAGCAAAAACCGTCAATCTACCAGTGTTCCCATGAAAGTACATCATTAAGAGATTTCTTTTTCGGACATGCAGTTTCACCAGCAGCATAACCAAGGGCAATAATAGAAACCAGTTTCCATTTCTCTGGAGCCCCAACTATTTTTGCAATGGGTTCTGCATATGACTTCTTATCCCCTGCTATCCAGCAACTTCCAATACCGTAAGCCTGAGCGGCTATTAAGATATTTTCTGTTGCAGCACATCCATCTTCGAGATAATACTTTGTATTTTCACAAAATACCAGTATACAGCATGAAGCATCCTTGAGAAACTTGCCATAATCAGTCAAACCCGCAATTTCTTTAAGGGAAGGTCTTTTAGTTATTACTACAAACTTCCATGGTTGAAGATTTCTTGCAGTTGGTGCAAGCCTTCCACAGTCAACTATATCTTTAATTATGTCCTCAGGAATTTCTACCCTTTTGAAGTTTCTGACACTTCTTCGCTTTTTGATAACTTCCAGAATCTTGTTTTCCGACATATTTCTTCCTCCCTTTAAACTTCAGAAAGAAAACATTCTGACGATTCCCCATTTGCTTCACAGATCAACCCCTTTCTTTGCGCTGATTTTCGGATAAGGATGTTTAACACAGCGCATATCTGTCACGATATCTGCTACCTTAATAATAGCACGGGTAATACCCCTACCGGTCATTATGATATTTGTTTCAGCGTTTCTCCTCTTAACTTCGTTTATGAATGAAATAATCTCATGATTGGTCAAAAGCTTATCTCTTACGGCTATAAGGATTTCATCTAGTACAAGCAAGTCACATTTTTTTATAGAAATGAACTTTTTTAAGAATCTATCCCATTCACTTCTGAAATGGCGTTTAAATTCTTCATCTTTTAAGCTTTTCGAAAAAGACGGATATTCGCAGCAAAACATGTTTACACTACATCTGTTTATTTTTTTCAATGCTCTAAATTCTCCCGAAGAACTCTTTTTGAAGAAAGTACAATACAGCACACTTTTTCTCCATCCTGCCATCCTCACAGAAGCCCCGATAGCAGCAGAAGTTTTACCTTTTCCATCACCTGTAAAAACGATTACAAGACCTTTCTCAGCCATCAAAACTCAACGGGCTTACCAGTCTCCGCTGACCTGTATATATTCTGGATAATTTTTATAACAGTGATGATTTCCTGGGGAGTGGTTATCGGTTGAGTATTGTTTTTCACGCAGTTGACAAAATGCTCAATCTCCGCATTGTAAACATTCACGGATGGAAATTCAACAGTTGTATCCGTAACAACACCGTTGAGTTCACCATAAATCCTCAGAGGCGGGTGTAATGAAGTTGAGTACTGAACACCGGATTTAGTACCAAAAAGTGCTATTTTCAAACCGGTTTCTGAATTTCCAGCCCAGCTTGCTTCTAAAAACAGGGTCGCACCATTGTTGAATTTTATAAATCCGGCACCAAGGTCCTCAACATCAAACGTCCCAATTGGTTTATCTCCCACCCTGCTCCAGAGAGGTGGCCAGCCACCGTCAACCGCCTGGCTCTTAAACTTGTTATATGTCACTCCAAGAATCAGTTCCGGTTCGGGGCATCCCATTAGATAAATCACAAGGTCAAGAATATGGACCCCAACATCAATAAGTGGCCCACCTCCGGCTAATTTTTTTGTTGTAAACCATGTTCCAAGCCCTGGAATACCTCTTCTTCTCAGGTATGATGCTTTCGCATAATATATTTCACCCAATTGTCCATTATCAACCATTTTTTTCATAAACTGGCTGTGCGGGGCAAATCTGTGACAGAATGCGACCATAAACTTGTTCCCTGTCTGCTTTGCTGTTTCAAGAATCATCTCTGCCTCTTCCACATTTGTTGCAACAGGTTTTTCACAAATCACATGCTTTCCAGATTTTAAGGCTGCTACTGCCTGTTGTGCATGAAATGCGTTTGGAGAGCATATACTGATGATATCAACTGGTTCTTTCACAATGTCTTCCCAGTTTACAAATCTCTTCAAAATCCCGAACTTCTCTGCAACAAATGCAAGTTTCTCTTGATTTGTATCGCATATCGCAGCAATCTCTATATCCGGCAGCTGTCTGAAGGCATCTATATGACAATGCGAAATCCCGCCCGCTCCGATAATGCCAACCTTTAGCTTTTTCATTTCACTCCTCCCAAATTATGGTTCACCATCACTCTTAGATATTATATCAGGGCGATCCAATAAGTAAAGGGCAAGATTTCTCACTATCAAAGTCATTGAAAAATCTCGTAGATTGTTGTATACTTATGTACCATAGAGCCATATAAAATGAACTTCAATTGCGACAGAGAAAGCAAACATGGAAAAAATAAAAAAGTATGACCCTTTATCAATAGAACCAAAATGGCGCAGAATCTGGGAAGAGACACAAATATACTACACTGATACAAGCGACTACTCAAAGAAATATTATTGTCTTGACATGTTTCCGTATCCATCCGGATCAGGCCTCCATGTCGGTCACTGGAGAGGATATGTTCTATCAGATGTCTGGGCTCGATATAAAAGATTACAGGGATACAACATCCTGCATCCAATGGGCTGGGATTCCTTTGGCTTACCCGCTGAAAACGATGCCATTAAAAAAGGTATACATCCAAGAATAAGTACAAGAAACAATATAGAAAACATTCGGCGTCAGTTAAAAGAAATAGGTGCAATGTATGACTGGACAAAAGAGATTAATACCAGCGATCCGGAATACTATCGTTGGACTCAATGGATTTTTCTCCAGATGTACAAAAGAGGTCTTGCCTATAGATCAGAAATGCCCATCAACTGGTGCCCGAACTGTAAAACTGGTCTTGCCAATGAAGAAGTAATCAATGGAAGTTGTGAAAGATGCGGAAGCAACGTTACGAAGAAAAAGATGATGCAATGGATGTTAAAAATAACTGCTTACGCTGAAAGACTGCTTTCTGGTTTGGATCGACTTGACTGGCCGGAAAAGGTCAAAACCATGCAAAAAAACTGGATTGGTAAAAGTGAAGGCGCAAGTATTATCTTCACAATTGATAACGCTTCAAAAACGGAATTTGAAGTGTTTACTACAAGACCGGATACGCTTTTTGGGGCTACATATGTTGTACTTGCTCCGGAACACCCTCTCATATCAGAAATAATCACACCTGACAAAAAGCATGAAGCTGAAAAATATATTGAAGAAGCCATTGCAAGGTCTGACGTCGAAAGAACGCAAACTATTAGAGAAAAAACCGGTATTTTTTCCGGATCATACGCTATCAACCCGGTAAATGGGAAAAAAATTCCGATCTGGATAGCCGATTATGTACTGGCTCATTATGGTTCCGGGGCAATTATGTCTGTTCCTGCTCATGACCAGAGAGACTTTGAGTTCGCGAAGAAATTCAATCTACCGATAATTGAAGTAATTTACAGCCCGTATGCAAAGCGAAATAGTAATGGTTGCCTTGTTGAATCCTATGAGGGACCTGGAAAATTAATAAATTCGGGACAGTTTGATGGGTTTGACTCTGAAAAAGCAAAGATTGAGATTGTGAAGTGGCTTGAAAAAAATAAGAAAGCAACTTTTAAAACTACTTACAGGTTAAGAGACTGGGTCTTCTCGCGACAGAGATACTGGGGAGAGCCAATCCCAATTGTTTATTGCGAAAAGTGTGGAACTGTCCCTGTTGACGAAAAGGACTTGCCGGTGCTTTTGCCAGAGGTCGAATCTTACAAACCCACCGGTACAGGAAAATCTCCGCTTGCAGGAATAGAAAAATTCGTCAAGACGTCCTGTCCGAAGTGTAAAGGAGCTGCAACAAGAGAAACTGACACTATGCCACAGTGGGCAGGTTCTTCATGGTATTTTCTCAGATATCCAAACCCAAACCTGCAAACAGCTGCCTTCGACCGAAAAATAGTG